>NZ_AYTW01000006.1 GCF_002752635.1 Mesotoga sp. Brook.08.105.5.1 | reverse complement strand
TGTTCCTCTTTCCTGGCAATAACGTATGTTCTCATGGTTACGATCCAGTTCTTCCACCAGCACCACTTCAGGATAGTAACCATAAGTCTGGCGGTATCGTTCTACGCTTTCTTTCATGGTTGCTCTTTCATTGAAGTTCTCCCAGCTCAGCTTTTCAATTTGAGCAAGTCCGTTGACTACACTGATTGCTATCTTGGCTCCGAACTCCGTGGGGCTTTTCTTCTTCCCTCGCTTGATAGGGCGTATATGTGGTTGACTGATGCTGACTATTCGATGATCGATTCTGCGAATCTTTGTCTGGTACATCGTGCTTTGCTGATTGTAAAGTGTTCGGATCGTTTCCAGTTCTTTTCGTTGTTTCTGGTTCAATGTGTCTTGTGATTGTTGTCTCAAAATCTCTTCGATGATTTTCAGGTCTCTTTTGACATATCTCAGTTGTTTCCCTATGGCTTTTCGCATCTGTAAAGCTCGTAACTTCGGCTTTTTCGCCACAACCAGGTATTGCATGCGGGCTTTGTTTCTGTATGTTCGTGGCTTCTTTGGCTTGTCTTCTCGTTGATCTGCCTTGTAGAGGGTGTCGATGATTCTTTCAAGTTTTTCTCTCCCCTCATTCAACAGCCTCAGATCGGTGGGATATTGTATGTCACTGGGAGCACAGGTAGCATCCAGTAACAACGTCCCTTTGTTGGGACTGGATTCATCGTTGTGTTGCTGCGTGTTTTCCTGGTCGTTCTGTTTTGTAATGTCGCCATCGTTATCTCTGGATGAAGGCGGTTCTTCTTTTGTTGGTCTTTCAGCTCTTTGGATGTATTGTATGATCATGTCGTTGATGTCTTTTGCATTCTCAAAGCCAAAGCGCCTTCTGAAATGCACCATCATGGATGCGTCAAACAATGGAACCACCTGGTATTCTTTCATTCCCAGAAAATACTGCAAATACGGGTTCTCCGCAACCTGTGCTGCTGTCTCTTCATCGGTGTAGTTCTTCATCGCCTGTATTACCAGTGCACCAAATGCGATCCTTGCACTCTTTGCAGGTGCTCCCATTCCAGAGTCTGCAAACAATTTAGCATATCTGTCTTCAATCTCTTTCCACGGTATGATCTCACTCAGTCGAACCCATTGATTCTCTTTTGACAGTACTCTTGTCAGTGATCCTCCGAATCCAACCATTTCCATCTGGTTCTCTTTATGTCTCCTCAGAAACATCTTCGTCATCACCTCGGTGCAAGCTTTTTGAGTCTATACCTTGTTTTCCCTTGCACCATTATACCACACTATTCGCCTGTACTTCACTATTCATGCGCGTTGTGTGCTTTTTCAGGAAACCCTAGTTATGCAGATTCTGAATGAAAAAGAGGTAGTCTTAAGACAGAGATTAGGCCATCATCCGTGAAGAATTTTTCTGCTTTCTTTCGGGAATCCCTGACATAATCGGAGAGATTACCTTTATCCAGAAAGCATATTGCAGTCCAGTCCAGTCGATAGCTTGCTGCTAAGAATCTTGATAAAGTGAGCATCATCACTTATACTGTCCAGTATAAGTGAGCGACCGAGTATCCTGCAGTCAAGCTCGGATCTCTCACAGCTGCTTGCCTGGGATCCAATTTAGGGGGAATGAATTCACCTGTTTGGGGGCTATCTTTCCAACAACACCTGCTAATTCCTTGGCTGTTTCTTATAATTGTCCCAATAAGATTTGGCTTCATATACATAAACGATCTCAGTCATCTTATTGATCTGCCTAATGATGAAGATAATCACCTCTCTTTCAACAGACAGAAAGGGCTGATCCTTATCCACAAACCTATACTGGTTCAGAAAGTACTTTTTCTGAAAACTCTATCGGTCTTCTAAGAAGTATTGAAGCTAGTTGAAATGTTACTTCGACCTTTTTTCAATATTAAGTGAGATCATAGCAGCCGGGGGAGTCTTATCGGAAGTAAAACACCAACATAGTCTGACAATAGTTGTAATCACATTATTGAAAGTTGCTAATTCTACAAGCCCTAACAAGTAAGCGTTCAAAATCGATTGAGCATCAACTTTCGACTTCTCAGACTTCCAGATGAAGTCGATCATTGAGTGATAGATGTTTCTCACAATCACTCCTCGAACAAGTCAAGTCTGATTATTTCCTGTTTTCCACCAGTTCACAGGCCAAAGCGATACTCTTCTTGAAAGTTAGCCTCTCTACTCCTCCTCCTTTTCTCCAGAGACTATTATCATAAGTACTATTAGCGCCGCCATGACAAAGACGATTACTCCCGGCAACAGGTAGCCAATAATCGTAAAGGCAAGAGAAGAGGGGATGTAGTCTCTCAGAGGAGTCAGCCACCAGGTGAAGCCTCCTGCAAGGCTCTCTCTGATATATAGAAACAGAGTGGCGGCAAGCAGCAGCTCTTCAAAGATCGGCAGAGCAATTCTCTTAGCAAGAGAACAATACTGAAGGAAGAAACCGGTAATAAACAGAGCAAATGGAAAGAGAAAGTCCATAATGTCTATATCAATGCTCTTTCCCTCCAGCAAAGAATTGACAACCTGCCCACCTCCAAATAAGAGTGCAATGACTACCGCAACTATCATCAAAAGGTTTCCCTGAAAGATGTAAATGCCCCGCATACGATCACCTCAAAAAAAACCGGCCCATGTTGGGCCGGCCTCTATTTAACAACGATCAGAACTTATAGCTGTAGAAGATTCCTGCAAACCAGCTGTCTGCTGCATCAAAGACATCGACACCAGCATTGAACACTAGTCCAGGAAGCTCGAACAACGGGAATGCAAGGTCAAGAGCAAGCTTCTTTGTCTCATCCAGGAAGTAGTATCCACCGATAACGGATAGACTTGGCTTGAACCCACCCATAACCAGATCAAGTCCGGCCTCGACCAAAACAGATATATCTTTCATGTCGGCCAGGACATCTCCAACGATCTTGTAACCGAAACCAGTCTTATTACCATCATTCTTCGTAGTGAACTTTCCTGAACCTACGTACACATCAAGTGTCACAGGGTCAACCGCCCAGTCGAGAGACTTGACCAAGAAACCAAGAGTCATGGCTTGAGTTGCGGCTCCGACATCATAATCGTAACCAAACTTCACGCCTGCCCAACCGATTCCAGACTTGGAAATAACCGGCTGTATCCAAGTTGCGATAGAGTTTGCAGCAATGTCATAATTAACATCGGCAGTAATTTCCAATATGCCAATCCCGTATCCAATGCCAAGACCAACATACTGACCCTTTGCGTCTGAATATCTTGCGTAAGGATTGAGTGAAAGCAGACCAATGCTGAACTCATAACTTGCATCTACTACATAATTAAATGTAGCTGCACCTAGAAGATCCGTCGCCTTCACGCCACCTGATATCACCAGACCTGCCAATGGAGTTACCTTTGCTTCGGCAATTACATCTTCGCTCCACTTAAGAGCCGTAAGACCAGTCTGCGCGGCAAAAGAGAATATATCCCATGAACCCCTAACTGCTATCTTGTCAGTGGCGCCTTCCTGAGTTGCGAAGCTAAGACCGAGTTCCTTAAGTGCAAGGACGAAAGTCTTATCTGCTGCGTCATTGTCGTACCACGCGAACCAGTTCAACCTGTTATCGCCGGTAGCAAGCGACTTAGCCTTATACCAACTTGCCGCTGCTTTGTCATTCTCGACAGTGAAGTAATTCAGACTTGCAGTACCATTTGTCCCGCTAGCCATTTCGAAAGAGAAATTAACTGTGAGCTCCGCGGGAAGCCCGGTCAGAGCCGCACCGAAAGTAACTGACAATTTGCCAACAGAAAGGTCGGTATCAAGTCCGTCCTTATCAAGTTTAACATGACCCATCAGTGTCCCTGTCAGTTTAGGGCTCAAAGTTATGGTAGCAGAGAAAGCAACCGAGATGGCCAGAAGTACCACTAAGATTCCAACAAGCTTCTTCATGCACACTTACCCCCTTTATAAGAGTGTTTTTGGTTTTTGGTGATGCGCATAACGTAAATATACCATATTTCATGTAACAAAAGCAAACACACGTGTTGCTAAGTTGCACAGAGAGATCATTTCAGGATTAACCCTACCGCTCCAAATGCAAGTGCCACAAAAGAAAGAATAATAGCTGCATTTGTATTGATCACATTCTGCTTCTGTATCTCTTCCAGAGCCGATATCTTGCTTTCCAAGGCCACGTCGTTCTCTTCGAGAGCAGAAATCCTCGTTTCTGCAGCCGCAAGAGCAGTCTTGTCTGCCTTGTTCCTGTCGAGCTTGAACATTTGAATGGCCATTGTGTTGGTAATGCTCTTCAGACTGTCGACTTCTTCCTCGAGTACTCCAACTTTTCCCTCAAGAGAAGTTGTTATACCTTCGATAGAAGCGATCATATCGGCGTGTTCGTCAAGAACTGCGATGTTGGCATCAATCTGATCGAAGGCGACTTCTAACATCTCGTAGTTGTCGGAAACGTCCCTTCTCAGCGTGGATAGCTCATTACCGAGAATTCCGATCTCTGCCTTCAGTCTCTCTTCTGTGAGTCCAAGTTTCTTGTAAAGGAAATTCATTTTTGCTGTCAGCTGATCAGGAGTCACATAGTTCAACTCTGCAATCCGCTTATTCGCAGCCATCACAGCATTGCTAAGCATCTTAGCTGTTACTTCGAGATCCGTTACTCTTGCCTTAATCGGATCGACATCGCTCGCCATTGCTTTCGTTGAGAGATCTGCTTTAATTTCAGCAAGCTTTCCGTCCAAGTCGTCAAGTCTTGCAATGTTCAAGTCAACCTGATCGAAAGCAACTTCTAGCATTTCTTCCGCATCAAAGATAGCCGACTCCAGTTTAACTATCTCTGAGTCGTAGTACTTGACTTCGGGCATCTTGGCAATGCTGTCCTGAATCATGAGGATCCGCGTGTACATTACCGAAAGCTTGTCATTTAACTCCTCATTGGTCACGAAAGGCTCAAGATCAGGCATTTCGCCCGTCAGTCTCGCTTCCAAATCGGCAAGGTCAGCCTTCGTAGCCATCCCTCTCCTTAGTGCAAATAGGTCAGAAGTCAAGCTATTGATAACATTTTCGGAAACATCGACCCTTGAGGCAAGCGCAGCGAAATCTGCTTCTTGAGCAGTTTCATTCTTCTTCATGTTGGCAATCGCCTGTCCGAGGAGCTTAACCGTTACTTCAAGGTCGGTGGCCCTATTCTTTAGAGCCTCAATGTCCGAGGGAACGCCTGTCAACGCTTTCAGATTCTCATTAATGAGTTCAATACCCTCATTTGCGCCTACTGCTTCCTCAGAGAGTCTGTCGATCTCATCATAAAGAAATGCAACTGTGTCGTCAAAAGTCTTTAGCGACACGAAATCCCCTGTTACTGTACTCTGCTTCAGAGATGCGACAGTTGCTTCAAGAGCCCTCAGTTCCGCCGTTAAGTCAACCAAATTCTTCTTGTTGTCAGAGATCTCCAGGGAGAGTCCCGCAACTTTCTTAGTGAGGGAAAATACCACTTCCTGAAGTTTAGCATCCCCGGCATCAGAATAATCCATGAACCTGGCAAGAGTCATGGCAAGCTGGTAACGCGTAGCAAATTCAGTACCTCTGAATGTGCCATCAGGGAAACCAATGAACAATCCACCGGATGTCGTCTTAATAACGCTATCGTAGGCCCAGTGATTCTCTGACAAATCGCTGTACTCTACACCCAGAGTTAGGGCTGCAAAAGCAACAACGACAAGTGCCAGTATAGAAAGCTTCTTCATGGATCCTACCCCCTTTCAAAATGTTGTCATTTTCTACAGCAAACTACGTATTAATTATACAGTAAAAATGCGTCTATATTCAAGAGTATTCAGCACTTAACAAGGCGATAGAAACGCTTCTTTCCGATTCTAAGAACATCACCATCGGAAATCTCAAGAACTGAATGGATATCGTCTAGTACTTGATCATTTATTCTCACTCCACCCTGATCTATCAATCTTCTTGCTTCGCTTCTTGATTGAATCTTAGCACGAGAAACGAGAAGATCGACAATTGAAATACTGTCTTCCAAAAGTTTTATTTCCGGCATCTCCTCAGGAAGCTCCTTATTTCGGAAAATGTTTATAAACTCCTCTTTTGAGCTTTCGGCAATCTCTCTATCAAAGAACTGAGAAGTGATCTCCACAGCCAATTCTAGTTTCAGATCTCTTGGATTCACTGTTTTATCTTGGAGTTTCTTATCTATCTCCTCAAGCTCCCGATCGCTTTTATCGGTTAACAGTCTGAAATACTTTGACATCAGCGAGTCTGGAATTGACATAACCTTGCCAAACATGTCCCTCGGAGAATCATCAAAAGCTATGTAATTGTCGTAGCTTTTCGACATCTTCAGCTTTCCATCTGTCCCTTCGATCAAAGGAACGGTGAGAATTGCCTGAGCCTCAAGTCCGTACTCTTCCTGTATCTTTCTGCCAACAACAAGGTTGAAAAATTGATCATCACCGCCGATCTCTACATCGGCTTTAACAACGACAGAATCGTAAGCTTGCGCAAGAGGATAGAGAAATTCCGAGACACCAATTGGTTCGTTATCAGCGTATCTCCTGGCGAAATCATGCCTTTCCATCATTCTGGCCACAGTATACTTTGCAGAAAGACGAATCACATCCTCAAAACTCATTGGGTCAAGCCATTCAGAGTTGAACCTAATCTCGGTGCGATCTCTGTCCAAAATCCTGAACGCCTGTTTGCTGTAGGATTCAGCGTTCAATTTCGCTTCTTCTCTTGAAAGCATAGGTCTGGTCTTTGATCTACCCGAAGGATCGCCGATCCTCGCAGTGAAGTCTCCGATGATCAACACCACTTGATGCCCGAAATCCTGAAAGAGACGAAGCTTCCTCAGGACCACCGCATGACCAAGATGTAAGTCCGGTCTAGATGGATCAACTCCCAGTTTAACCCTCAACGACCGCTTATTCTTAAGTTTTCCAAGAAGCTCTTCTTCAGAAATTAGTGAAACATGATTCTTCGAAAGCTCCTTAAACTGTTCTTCAGGGTTCAACAACTCTACCACCTAAGCGCCAAATGCTCTGGAAACTACAAATGCAATCAAAATACTGTTTGCCATAAATCCTATGGCAAGACCAAGTGTTATCTTTCCCATGGTATCCAGACCTTTCTTTCTTCCAAACATAGTGTGGGAAGCACCACCTCCGAAAGCTCCACCGAGCTCTGCAGACTTAGACATCTGCAGCATCACAGCAATTCCAAGTCCTACACTTATTGCAATGTGCAGGGAAATAAGTGCATAAGCAAGAACAACCATCAAGAAAACCTCCTGTATCTTCTATCGCTCTTCTGGTATTATACAATATGTGCGAGTTTGTAGCAAATGAGAGCAGAAAGCGGTTGGTGATTTTTTTTGAAGGACAAAACTGTCTTAATCTATCTTCCAATAAAGCCAGAAATGGCAAAGGCGAACAATCTTCCGGTGAAGCTTCCCGTCCTTGCAGAAGATCTGGAGAAAATCGCAGACAGGGACAGGATAGAACTAGACATAATAATCAGGGGACTTGAAGCCCAATGTAAGATCGAACGAGATGACTACTACGAATCCTATCTGCTCTACTACTACTTCGAGGCCTTCAAAAGAGCTTTGAACTCTGGGGCTATCGGGGAATCAAAGGAGTATTTAGATAAGGCAGGCAAGATAAAGAAGGATTACAGATATCACTTCTATCGAGGATTGATGTTTAGGGAAGAGGCAAGAACAGAACTTGCCGAAATCGAACTGAGAAGGTCTATTGAGATGAACGATGAATTCTACATCGGTTACTTTGAACTCGGAAGGCTGCTCCAGTCTCAAGAGGAATTTGATGATGCAATTGCCTCCTACTTGAAATCAATAGAAGTGTCTGGAGGGCAGTTTGCCCTTCCTTTTGTCGCAGTAATTGATTGCTTCATCTCTAAGGGAGAGTACAATGAGGCGTTGGAGATAGCCGGAAAGATAGGAAAGGGATTCCCCCTTTATTCGGATATCCTGCTGAGAAAGGGTGTTATCCTAAACGAAGTTCAAAAGTTTGCCTTGGCAGAAGAGACGTTCACTGAAAGCATCGGTAGTAATGAAGACTGGAGGAGCTTCTACAATCGCTCCTTTTCGAAGGCTAGACAGGGCAAGCTATATGAAGCCTACGAAGACCTAAAGACAGCCTATGCCATAAGCGGGAACCCTGATGTCCTATACGAACTCGCGATCAATGAGAAAAATATGGGAATGCTCGAGGACTCTCTTTCGCATTGCCGAAGTTACTATAACAACACCGCCGATCAAAAAGCTCTGATGTTTGAATCACGTGTGCTTGACATGATGGGCGAGTACGACGTTGCACTCGAGTTGCTCGATGATACTTACCTCGAGCTCAAGACGCTTCTGCTGCTTCATAAGTATTTGTCAGAGGGAGTTATTGAGAGAGAGCTTGTCTTCGAAAACACACTGAATGAGTCTTATTACAGGTACTTGAGAGGACGGTTTCTCAGCAAAGACTTTTCGACTTGTAACTTGATCGAATCGGGAAAGATTAACGTTGAATCTCTTACTGGGTTGCTCTCTGAACTTGACAATGCCGAAGTAACCAAAAGGATCTCTGCGTTCTCTGAAGGAACTATCCCAAAGGAAATCAGGGAGATTACTTTGGCTGAAATGGGTTTCTTCACAGAACTTATCTCTCTACTGGAAGCTTATCCTTCTCAGCAAGAATATCTTTCATACCTTATGGCCTTCCTTATATCTGGAAGTGGCAAGACTACCGGGATATTCAGGACGTTATTGTACGTTCAGAGATGGGTACTCTCGGGCTTGCCCTTCAGAACCGACTCCTTTATAGATGAGTACCTTGAAGAGCTAAAGGATTTGAGTTTCGATTTTGCGCTTAGGATCGCGAAGCTTTCTGAGTATGGCGGAACCGACGTTGATACACTTGAAGAAGAAGCGAACGAGAACCCCGAAGAAGTAACCCTGGCAATTCTCTGTGCGTTAGAGAAAGGCACGGTCAGTGAGATTAAGACTAACAATGATTCGCTAGGTAAGTACATAATGAGGCTTTCTCGATCAGGAGGAGAATAGTGAATAATATTGACGAGTTATTAGAGAGGCTTTTTGAAGCACTTGAAAGCGACACCAGTGATAGAACAGATGAAGAAAAAGTTAAGCAAGCGCTGAAGACTGAATTCAGTGAAAATGAGCGAGAGATGCTTATGGGCGTATTAGATTCTCTCTTTGGCGAAGTTACGAAAATGGCAGAAAACCCGAAGAATTACTTTTTCAGCAACGAGCAAGAGAAACTGGACAAGTATCTGGCGGAGAGAGACAAAAAAGTTGATTCTACAGACCAATAAGTGTATAATCAAACTGTAGGGTTACTTCAGCGCAGAGTATAGCCGGTGTTATGCACCGGTCTTTTTTTGCTCGATCAAAGCCAGAGCTTTGGCTACCGTCTTCCAGGGCAGATTCACACATTTGACTCTCATCGGGTGATCCTTCAGTCCCTGAAAGAATAACGCATCACCAATCAGCGATTCGTTAAAGCTCTCCCCTCGCAACATCTTTTCAAAACTCTCAACTATCTCCCGGGCCTCGTCATAAGTCTTGCCTTCGAGAATCTCAGCCATGACTGAAGCCGATGCCTGGCTGATCGCACAGCCCTCGCCCTCAAATCTCACTGCCTGAATCGTGGATTCGCCTTCTTCGAGATGAATGATGATCGAGTCACCGCAAGACGTATTCGATCCTTCTACACTGCATGTAGAGTCCGGCAGAACTCCTCTGTACATGCTGTTCTTATAGTGATGCATTACGAAGTCGGCATAAAGCTGCTCGAAGTTCACGAGAACCACCTCTCCGCTTTAGTTATTCCCTCAAAAAGCCTTTCGATATCTTCAAGGGTATTATACAGATATAGAGACGCCCTGCATGCCGAAGATACTCCAAGAGCACCCATCTGCAACTGTGCACAGTGATGGCCGCTTCTTACGGCAACGTTCTGGGTTCTACCAAGGAACTCGGCGAGATCATGAGAGTGTATTCTCCTGTGAGAAAACAGCAGTATGGCATGGCTCGATGATGGGCTATGAATAGTTAAGTCAGGTATTTCCGCCAATCTCTCTCTTGCGATATTCGTAAGATAGGAGACGTGATCATTTATCCACTTCATGCCAATCCCTTTGAGATACTTTGTTGCTCCGGCAAGGGAGACCGCGCCCGCTATGTTCTGAGTCCCCCCTTCGAGTTTAGAGACCCCCTCCGAGAAAGAGGAATCTTCAACATCAACACGGTTGACCATTCCTCCTCCAAGAACTAAAGGCGAAAGCTCCTCTATTAGGCTCGATCGACCAACAAGGCAACCGATACCGGTTTCGGCAAGCATCTTGTGTCCGGAAAAGACAAGAAAGTCCGTTTTCGATTCTCTGAAATCGAAACTCTCGTGAGGAATTAGTTGAGCTCCGTCGATGACAATAATCCCACCGAGAGAATGGACAATCTCCGTAATCTCCTCAAAGGGAGTCCTGTAACCTGTAGAATTCATCAAGCCACCGATGGAAAAAACGAAAGGTCCTTCGATATCCCGAAGCGACCTATGTAAATCTTCAACCGATAACTCTGCGCCAACGGCGGGCAGAGCCACAAAGTCTAACCCGTTTCTCCGGGCGTAATACTGCCATGGGAGGAAATTGCTGTGATGTTCGATTATTGGAACTACGAAGGTCCCGTACTCACCTGAGGAGGCAAGCGAAGCAGCCAGAAGACTGAGGCTCTCGGTGGCACCTTTTGTGAAGACTACTTCATCTTGGTCAGCCCCGACAAAATGTGCTATTTCTTGTCTGCTGTACTCATAAAGACTGGTAGCCCTTTCCGCAAGAGGATATACCGCCCTGTGAACGTTAGCGTTCTCGGCTTCGTAGAAACTTTTTACAAGATCTATTATGGACGAGGGTTTATGGGTTGTGGCTGCATTGTCCAGATACACTAGAGACGGATGATTACGGAAAATCGGAAAATCTCTTCTAAGGTCTTTCACCATGGGTTCAGACTTCTTTTGCGAATTCATTTCTTACCACCCCCGTGAAGGTAGGAAAGATCTTGTCGATCTCTTTGAGTACGGGCTCAAAAGTTCCCTGAACAATGAATCGGATCGCCCGTTCTCTGGAAAACCCTCTTGACATTAGATAGAAGACTCTTTGTTCATCTACAGATCCTACGGTCGCTGCATGAGAAGCTTCTACTTCACTTTCTCCTACAAGCAGCGATGGTATCGTATCTGCTCTAGCTTTTTGAGAGAGCATCAAGACGCTGCTGTGTTCACTTGCTTTTGATCCCTTTGCGCCTTTCCTCATGTCCAATGTTCCTCTGAAGACGCTTCTCCCGTTGTCAAGGAGAACACCTGATCCGGAAATCATGCCTTCCGAGTTACGCGAAATTGCTTTCACCACATAATGCATATCGAGAACAGTATCTCCGCGAGCAACGAATAGAGGTTCTACAGATGCTTGCGCACCTTCACCTTCGAGGAGAACCATATGGAAAACCGCCATTGAGGCATTTCCCGTACTCGCCTCAACTACTCTTAGCTTAGCGTTCTTCTCCAGAAAGTACAGGTTGTTCGAAAACCCATAACCTCTTTCAGTCATTCTATTTATGTAAAGGACCTCCACAGTGGAATCCTCCTTGATAAGAAACCTGTTGTTCTGGAGAAGCCAGTTACCTGAAGACGTGCTATCTATGACTAACTTTATGGACGAGCCCTTCCCAGAAACAAATAGGTTGTTCATAATTCTTGAGTCCCTACTAAACGGAATCACATATGGTTTGCTTACTCTCTTTCGAGGCGGGACGGAGATCATTGTACCTTCAGAGAAGCAAATGTCTCCAAGCAAGAGAAGTTTTCTGTCAGAACCTTCAAAATCCAGCCTGTCAAGAAGTTCTACTTCGTCGCTGCTAAGAGAGATCATGGGTTTTGCATTTGGATCTGTATACTTCGTGCGATGCCTGACAGAGATGTCAGGCAAGGTCATTCCAGTTAACTTAAACCGCTTCCATAAAGGAAATGACAGTTTCTTGTATTCGGAATACCTGTTGCTAATGAAAGCAGACATCGCAGGCGAAGCCAAATCTGCGGTGAGAAGCAAGTCTCTATCGGCAAAATCCCCAACTGAAACCTCTTCTCTTCTGGGTGGTCTAACCATTTTGTAATTATTGTGAACGAAATCAGTTGTTACTTCCATCGTAGTCACCTCAACCAATACTGCTTTCAATCTCCATATCTATCAATCTATTGAGTTCCACCGCATACTCCACAGGGAACTGGCGCGATACGGGTTCCATAAATCCCCTAACAATCATTGCCTTAGCCTCCGATTCGCTCAGACCACGGCTCATGAGATAATATATTTCATCCTCCCCTAATCTTCCTATTCTCGCCTCGTGGCCGATTTCTGCTGAGTCATTCATTACCTCAATGATCGGAACTGTGTCGGATCTCGAATCGTTGTCTATCATCAGCGCCGTACATCGAACTGAAGACCTGCTGTTTTTCGCTCTTGAAGATATTTCTAGTAGACCTCTATAGAAGGCCCAGCCTCCACCCGCACTTATGCTTCTAGCATCTACAAGTGAACTGGTTTCAGGAGCAAGATGGATCACTTTGGATCCAATGTCCATATGCTGACCGGGACCGGCGTAAGTTATCCCAAGATGCTCGGCTCTTGCACCTCTTCCCTTCAAAACGGATGTAGGATACAACATTGTTTTCAGACTTCCAAGAGAGCCCGATATCCATTCGATTGTTCCATCTTCCTCAACGATCGCTCTCTTGGTGTTGAGGTTGAATGTGTTCTTCGACCAGTTCTGAATAGTCGAGTACTTGACCCTGGCTTTGTTCAGAACGAATATCTCTACCATTCCTACATGGAGGTTCAGATCGTTGAATCTCGGTGCAGAACAGCCCTCAATGAACTGAAGATCAGATCCCTCATCAGCAATGATAAGCGTGTGTTCAAACTGTCCGCTGCCCCCCACATTCATTCTGAAGTATGCCTGAAGCGGGAGCGGTACCTTCACCCCTTTGGGAACATATACGAAAGAACCTCCACTCCAGACGGCCCCGTGGAGCGCAGCGTATTTGTGATCGCCAGGTGGAACCGCCTTCATAAAATATCTCCTGACCAATTCCGAATGCTCTTTAACAGCCGTCTCCATATCCAAAAAGACAATGCCGAGACCCTCAAGCTCTCTTCTGATATTCTGATACACTATCTCAGAATCATATTGAGCTCCTACCCCTGCAAACGATTCCCGCTCTGCCTCTGGAATACCTAATCTGTCGAATGTCTCTCTGATCTCCTCAGGCACATCATCCCATGATCTCTTCTTGTCTGCATCGGGACTTAGATAAGAGATTATCCTGCTTAGGTCTAGACTTTCTGTATCAACTCCAAACTCAGGATCTCTCGAAGAGTTGAAGATTCTCAGAGATTCAAGGCGTTTATGAAGCATCCACTCAGGCTCGCTTTTCCTTTTCGAGACATCGATTATTAGGTCTTCCCTGAATCCTCTTTCGCTAACAAACCTGTACCTGGAATCTGAACTAAAATCGAACCTTGTACTGTCGATTAATCCTTCTTTTCGCATCCTCAGGCCCCCTTTGCTGACCCAAAGATCCCCTCGTAGCCATTCTCTTCAACTTCTACTGAAAGCTCCTTACCTCCAGTTATTGCCATCGTTCCATTTACATAGATATGCACATAATCCGGCTCCACATGTTCAAGCAACCTTTTGTAATGTGTGATCAGAATAATCGCGTTCTCCGAGTATCTGAATTCATTGATGGATCGAGCGATGCTCTTGAGTGCATCTATATCCAACCCGGAATCGATTTCGTCAAGGATAGCCAACTTAGGCTTCAAAAAACACATTTGAACTATTTCGGCCTTTTTCTTCTCTCCACCAGAGAAACCTACGTTAAGATACCTATCTATGAGTTCCATCTCCAAACCTATATTATAAGCCAATCTGTCAACTTCCTGACTCATTTTAAGCAAAGGCGTTTTGTTCCCAAAGCTCTGAGAGGCAGCCATGAGAAAACTTCTGAGCTTGACTCCGGATATTTCCTGCGGCTGTTGGAAAGAGAGAAAGATGCCTAGCCTAGCCCTCTCGTCAACAGACAATCTTGATATGTTCTTGTTCATGAACCTCATGGTGCCTTCGGTCACTGTGTATTTTGGGTTGCCCATCAGCACATTTGCAAAGGTGGATTTCCCGCTTCCGTTAGGCCCCATAATGGCATGAATCTCTCCGCTCCTAACGGTTAGGTTCACTCCCTTCAATATCTCTTCATTATTCTCAGCAAGAACAGCGTGAAGATTCCTCACTTCCAGAAGAGTCAAGTCAATCCCTCCAAATCCGTTATTTATTATCTGAATTATAACATATACCGACTATTATAGACGAGATTAAAGAAGAGTACACAAAGTGAGGAAAACAAGTCACAGGATATATAATTAGAGATATCGCGATCTGGGGGTGTCTAATGCTCTATGTGATCTTTGTAGGTGTACTAATGGGTCTAGCCAATCTCATTCCAGGTGTAAGTGGTGGTACAATCGCTCTTCTAGGAGGCATATATGAGCGATTTGTGGATTCAGTCTCATCGCTGACAGCTTTGAGGATCAAGAAGAAGGAGTTCGTATTCCTGATTCAGCTTATCGCGGGCATAGGGATAGGGATCTTCGCTTTCGCAGCTCTAATAGATCTCTCTCTTTCAGTCGTCCCTTCGCTAATGTATGGGATGTTCTCCGGACTCGTTGCTGGAGGAATTCCAGTTGTATTCAGGCGCATTGAAAAAATCGGCGCGACTTCGATTATCTCTTTCGCAGCCGGGGTAGTACTCGTTGTCATAATATCTCTGCTTGGTTCAAGGTCGGTAGAAGGTAGTGTTTCTGATCGCGGTGCTCTTAATCTCGTTTTTGATGTGGTAGCAGGTTTTTTTGGAGCGGCGGCTATGGTCCTTCCCGGACTTAGCGGTGCCTTCATACTTCTACTGCTCGGTGAATACACTAGGGCAATATCTGCTCTCAAGAACCTAGACTTAGTAATCATTGCCTTCATCGGAGTCGGTGTTATTCTTGGCGTGGTCTTCGTAAGCAGACTTCTGAAGTTCTTGATGAAGAGATACCGCTGTGCGACTTTCTCCTTCCTTCTTGGCCTTATGCTAGGCTCAATACCCGATCTACTCTCCAGACCGGGGATCAACTTCAATCTGATACAAATAGCGGTGGGAATTCTCTCGGGACTAGCATTCTCATACCTTATAGTAATACTCGAAAAGAGAAATAGAGTAAGAACCTAGCTATTTGTTGTGATTTATCGCTACTCTCTGAAGATGCTTATCGCTTTCAAGGAGCTCTCCTATTCCCTTGACAACGCAAGTTCTTGGGTCCTCGGAGACTATGGTTTTGATACCGGTCTCCTGAATTATCAAATCCGGTAATCCTCGGATCAAAGAACCACCTCCTGTGAGCACAACGCCTGTATCCATTATGTCGGCAGCGATTTCCGGAGGTGTCTCTTCCAGAATCTGTCTAAGATTAAGAACAATATCCTGCAAGATCTGAGATATCGCCTCATGAATATCGTCAGAAGTGATCCTAATATTACCCGGAAGACCGTTCAGAGCATCTCTTCCTCTTACCTCAAGCTCGTAGCTTTCCAGAGTGGGAAAGGCCTTCCCGATCTTAATTTTGACGTCCTCTGCAGTCGAACTGC
The DNA here is from genome assembly GCF_002752635.1 of Mesotoga sp. Brook.08.105.5.1. Classification (NCBI taxonomy): domain Bacteria; kingdom Thermotogati; phylum Thermotogota; class Thermotogae; order Kosmotogales; family Kosmotogaceae; genus Mesotoga; species Mesotoga sp. Brook.08.105.5.1. The sequence continues at coordinate 119,440 of NZ_AYTW01000006.1, read as the reverse complement.
CAATAAGAAACTTGTACTTGCGCTTGACAAACTTGATTATCGCGTCGTCCATTGCATCTCCGGCAGTTCTCAGAGAGCGCGAGACTACTATCCCGCCAAGGCTGATTACGGCAATGTCGGAAGTCCCTCCTCCAATATCCACAACCATATTACCCACTGAATCAAATATGTGAAGGCCTGCTCCGATTGCAGCGACCACAGGTTCAAGAACCAGGTAAACTCTGCTTGCTCCTGCAGCCGTTGTGGCTTCGATAACTGCTCTTCTCTCAACACTTGTAACCTTGGCCGGAACACCGACAACAACCGCCGGTCTGGAAAGGGAGAATTTCGTGCGAGTTCGCTTCACAAGTTCCTTGAGAGCCTGTTCTAAAATCTGATAGTCTGCAATAACCCCATCTCGAATTGGCCTTACAGCCTTTATGTCCTTTGGTGTCTTACCGATCATTTCCTTAGCTTCAGAACCAATTGAGATTATCTTTCCCGTCTTCGTTTCAACAGCGATGACCGAAGGCTCATCAATCACTATATCCTTGCCCTTCTGAAAGACCAAGAGAGAAGCGGTTCCCAAATCGATGCCAAGATCACCCTTTTTCATACAAAACCTCCCGCGTTGCAAACATGGTGTGCTCGGTGGGATTTGAACCCACAGTCTCTGGATCCGGAGTCCAGCGCTCTATCCGTTGAGCCACGAGCACTCAATAACCTGCGGACCTTCTGAGTTCAGATCTAACTTCCCATCAAGCTCTTCTCCACAAGCGATTACTATTATATCGTAAGTTGAAAAGTCTATGTCATCAATGAGGTTTACCGGGTTCATTCCTTTTCTCTTGAATGCCAGAAAGATCTGAGGATCTTCGACAAAAACTCCTGGGTCTGTCTCCAGAGAGTCAATACCTTCTATTCGAGCAGATTCTGGTTTGTACAGCAATACCCTGCTATTTGAAGGGATTTCACGAAGATCACGGCAGACGACTCTTCTCTCACGTACCTCCCACCTTCTGGCCGTAATAGAAGACTCATTTCTAAGAATCTGCATTGCACTGAAAACATCCTTTACTTTCGAGAAATCCTGTCCAACTTCTTGAGACATTCTCATCGCCGTCTTTGTAGTTAGAGATTCATCCACCAGAAAGACTGGGCCAGAATAGATGTTCTTCACCTTTTCAGCAAATGAGACTGCTCTCATAGTAGATTCGCTGAATCTGCCAGACATTGAGATTGGTAATCCAATAACAACTATCTCGACTTTCTTCTCCTCTAGTATTCTTGAGAGTGTTTTGCGATAACCTGAGTGATCAATGGTTCTTAGAGGGATTTCTACATCCTCTATCTGTAAAGCAAGGCCGATTCTTGATGTGCCAAAGTCAATGCCAAGTTTTACCATAGAAGGACCTTACCGGGTTTTCGTCACAATGGTTAGTGAGGAGAATCTCAATGTCTGCCTCTTTTAGGAGGCTGACGCTTGCGCAAAGATCTCCAGATGAGATCGCAATTGAAAGCGAGCAACCCAAGAATAAATCTGGTGGAGTAGGGAAGATCTTCGCATTCAAACCTCCGTCCCTAATCAGCGACAGCGCCTTCATAATTTCTTGCCGCGAGACTGTTATCAGAGAATCCAGCACCATGGTGTCAACCAACCTTAAGCACCTCTTCTGCGTTTGTAAGACTCCGAAGCAGTCCTCTTGTCGTCATCGTCGAAAGCTTGGTGGCGAACCATCTGGTCATTCTCTTTTCAGCGACTCCCTCTCTGTAACGCAATGTCTTTTTCACCTCAACTGAGTCGAGTTCCGAGCTCGAACTGCTGTACCAGATTCCTTCGTCAGCACTTACAAGCTTCATCTCCTCCAACATAGAAAGAAAGACCTTCGAGATTCCGTCTTCAAAGCTAAGGGCCTTTCTGATATCCCTCTCAGACGCTGGCAGAACATCCTTAAGGTCCTGATAAACGGCTTCAAGCTCTTCAACTGTCGGAAAAAGCCTGTCCATTTCACCGGTATTAGAAATCAAGTCGGCCTTGTTGAAAGATAGATTCAAGAACAACTCCGAATCTTCACCGGGTCTGGTCGAAACAGAATCAATAATCTCCAGGAAGTTCCTTGGCGCACTGTAGAATACAATATTAGAGTTACCTAAAGTGACACCGAGTCCGTCGCTAGATGGAGTAGTAATCAGGACCCTGATCTTCTGTCTCTCAACAAGTGAGTATATTACCGACCTCTGAAAGTCCTTCAGCAGATAATTGTAGAAAATCAGTTCCCCATTCTGAAGAGCATGGGATAATCTTGATCCCATAGATTTGGCAAGAGTGACCGTCTTATGTGGGGAATCAACAATCACAGCGACATTCTCACCATGACCGACGATCGACATAACCTGCTCGACCTTCTTTCTGGAGCCTCGGTTGTCGATTATGCCCACCCTTTTGATTGGACTTGGCTTATATACGTGAGATATCCTTCTATCCGATAGAAAATCCTTCAAATCATCATAGTAGACACTTCCTGCAAATCCAGATATTCCTAGGACCTTATCGATGTTTGAGAAAAAACCTTCAAGATCCGGATGGTCCTTGAAAATGCCCGAGAGAATATAAGTAGGTTCGTCGAAAATAACCTCTCCGGCTATTTCAGCAATCTCGTCAAACCTTTCAACGAAGAAGGGCAGAGTGGTGAAAACAACGGGTTCATCCAACCTTCCTCTGTACAGAGAGTTGGCAAAGACTGGTTTTATCGAATCCAGATAGTGCTGCAGTGAATAATAGGTATGTGCAAGCGTGCCGTTTATTGCAGACACAACGAAAGTCTTCTTGCCTTGCTGATAGTTTTTAAGTATTTTGAGAGCGAGAAAAGGGTTCTTCAGTCTGATGTTGCCAAACACTCCCCATGGATTCTTGATACTTACTTCCATGAACTCCGGACACTTATGAGAGAGCTTCTTCTCAAGCTCGCTTATCAGAGCGGATACATCAGTTTTTACCTGCGAACCGGGCTGCTGATTCTTCCAATCTCTTATAAACTCAAAAACGAAATTCTTGTCCCTTACTTCCTCTTCAAAGACTGGATCAATGTAAAGCTTTGCATCCGAAAGAGAGAGTTTGACACTCTGCAGTCCATAAAGGTTCTCGCTCTTAATTGAAGCAACCGCATCCACCTTTAGGAGATTTGGCTTCACATATTTGAAGTCATCAAACATTGAACCCATGTTGTAACCTATAGCAAGCGTCTTTCTATCTCCAGAACGTAGAATCAACTTCACGTGATCGCTGCCGCTGCCAAACATCTTCGCTTTCTCTATGTTAAGTCCCTTTATAAGGAATCTCGGTTCGGGATTCGAGTGACCAAAGGGTCTCAAGAGCTCCAGTTTATCAAGAATAGCGGATGTAATAGAATCTATAGAGAGGACATCGTCGATGTCTATCTTGAATACCGGTTGCTTTTTCCCATAAAGTCTTATGTAAGCATCGTTTATTGCCGTTCGGAATTCAGTGATGTTCTCCTTGTCTATGCTGAATCCTGCAGCCATCTCATGCCCGCCAAACTCCCTCAAAAGGTGAGAGACTTCGTTAAGGAGACTGATTATGCTTACACCGGCAGGACTTCTTGCGGAACCCTTACCGTCGGAACCGTTGGTAGATATCAAGAAAACCGGCTTGTTGTGAATTGATACAAGTCTGGAGGCAACAATCCCCAGAACTCCAAGGTGCCAGTTATCGCCGTCAACAACAAGCGCATAGTCATCTTTGAAACTGGACGTGCTGTCGATATCTCTTTCAGTCTGGTCGAAGATCTTCGCCTCTATTGTCTGTCTATTCTGATTGTGCTTCAGAAGCCGGCTAGCAGTGTTCATTGCTGAATCCATGTCTTCACTTATTAATAGTTCGAGGGCAACAATAGCTGAATCCATTCTCCCTGCCGCGTTAAGTTTGGGCGCAATCTTGAAGGCAATATCCTGCGCAGTCAGGTTTTCAGACGGGATTCTAAGATACGACAAAAGTGCCTTCAGTCCAAGAAGCGGGCTGCTCTGGATCTTTGCGGTACCTTGCCTGACTATGTAGCGGTTTTCATCTCTCAAGGGTACAATATCCGCTATAGTACCAAGCGCCACGATATCCAGATATTCCTCCGGATCGATAGGACAGTGTAGAGTCTCATTAAGCGCAACAAGCAATTTGAAAGCTACGCCAACTCCAGCAAGTCCCTTAAAGGGATAGTTGTCGTCAGGTCTTTTGGGATTGACTATGGCGTCGGCTGGCGGAAGAATATCCTTCACCTCGTGATGATCGGTTACGACTACATTGAATCCTATTTCCTTTGCATACTTGATTTCCTCAAACGAAGTGACTCCACAGTCAACGGTAATCAATAGTTTATGGCCCTGTTCTCTAAGATCCTTTATTGCGCCCTTGCTCAAACCGTACCCTTCCTCAAGCCTTAAAGGAATGTAATAACTAACATTGAACCCCATTCTTTTCATTGCAAGATACAGGAGCGCTGTACTGGTTACACCATCGACATCATAATCACCGAAGACAACGATGCTCTCGTTTCTCTCTCTAGTCTCTATTATTGTACGAACTGCAAGCTGCATACCTTCAAGAATGAAGGGATCATGAAGAATCGTCTTATCTGGATTCAGGAACCTCATTGCTTCAACTTCGTCATCAATTCCTCGCGTTACCAGTAATCTTGCCAAAAACACATCGATTCCCATGAATTCGACCAATCTGTTTACGGCCTCATCATCGGGCTTTAGGAGAAGCCACTCCTTTCTCATATAGATCCACCCTCTCTTTTTCTTTTAAAAGATTATAACATCATGCACAATAGCTTGGAGGTGCGTGATACTGGTACCTCAAGAAGGTGTATTGTACAATCTATTTATGAGATTGGATGGCTATGTTTCTAAGTTCTCTGGCTTCAGCAGAAGCCAGAGCAGAAAGATGATAAGAAGTCAAAGAGTAGTCGTTAATGGAAGAGTCGTCGATACCCCGTCTGCAAGTGTTAGCGCGAACGATGAAGTACTTCTGGACGGAAAGCACATAAAAACCTTTGGAATGGTCTACATAGCTCTGAACAAACCTGGAGGTTTTGTCTGCTCAAGAGAGAGAGACGAGGGAGAGAATGTCTTCGACCTGGTAGATGAAGTCTTTTCTGCCGAACTGTCCATTGCCGGAAGGCTTGATAAAGACACAACTGGACTCGTAATACTCTCAAACGACGGCGAGTTCATTCACAACGTGATTTCGCCGAACAAGCTGGTCGAGAAGGAGTATTTCGTAGAGACCGTCAATGAGATTACTTCAGATGAGATCTCACTTCTCTCGCAAGGAGTCTCAATAGGCGATGAAGAGTTTTCTATGCCGGTATCAGTTGAAGAACTAGATTCTTTTCATCTGAGAATTGTACTGACGGAGGGCAGGTATCACGAAGTCAAGAGACTCGTTCTGGCAGTGGGAAACAAGGTGAGAAACCTTCACCGAAACAGGATCGGCGCATATTACCTTCCCGATCGATTGAGCCCCGGAAAGTGGATATACCTATCTGAGACAGACAGAAAAAGAATAACCGGGACTTGAGTCCCGGTTATTCGGGTAACAGGAAAAGACATTAGTCGATTCTTGAAAGGTTGAAGGAGAGATTGTGATCTCCCTTGCCAAAGTATCTATATGTAACCGACACGCGATATCCGTCCAGAACAAGCACTACTTCATAATATCCTGGATCAAGTTCAACTACCCTGTTTGATCTACCATAATCTTTTCCGTTAATGAAGATTCTCGCATTGCTCGGATCAGAGGAAATTGTAATCCTGGCAACCGGCCTTTCTTCAATCAGAGTGATTTTCGTCGATGAACTGGTTCCGGCAGCGAGATTGACATCTTTGCTGTCAGTTATATAGCCAGACTTCTCTACTCTGATCGTATGCCTCCCCGCATCAAGATCAACGGATAGCGGAGATCTGCCCACATAAACGTTATCTACAAAAACTGATGCATTTGTCGGCTCTGTTTCTATTGTCAGTCTGGCCTTCTTTGCATAAAGAGTGGCACTTACTTGTCTATCACCAGCAAGTGTTACGTTAGTAGAGAAATCTTCATAGCCATCTGCGGTTACTCTGACGGCGTAAGATCCCTCCCTCAAGGTAAGAGTAAGCGGAGTTCTGCCTTGATATGTTCCGTTTATGTAGACAAGGGCGTTCGAAGGTGAACTCGTTACGCTCAATCTGTACTCTTTCACTTGAGGAGTCAAGGTAATGGATTTCGAAATCGAGCGATCAAGAATGAAGTTTTCAGTGTATGTCTCGTATCCCGATCTCTCAATTCTCAAGTTCTTTGTTCCGCCTTCCAGAGTCACATTCAACGGGGATCTACCAATGTAAGCGTTATTCACATAAATATCTGCCCCTGAAGGACTCGTTATTACCGACAGTTGATAATTCTGAACCATAGAAGTCAGAGTGATAGACTTGGAAATATTACGATTCAGGACAAAAGTCTCTGTGTATGTCTGATATCCAGCCTTAGAAACGCTGATACTCTTCGTGCCTTCTTCCAAGGTGACATTCAGGGGTGTTCTTCCTACAAGCCTGCCATCAATATGCACAGTTGCATCGCTTGGGTTTGTGACAAGAGAGAATTGATACTCTTTTGCTAACTTCTGCAAATCAAGTCTTACATCCAGCGTTCTCCCACTTTCGATAGTGAACTGTCTGGTTTCGGTCCTGTAACCGTTCATGTATGCTGTGACCATGTGGTTCCCCACATCTAGGTCTATGTTAATGGGACTCCTGCCGACCATCTTTCCGTCAACATATACGGTTGCATTTGACGGAGTTGTGGTTATCCTCGCTCGTCCTGTGCTGGGCATCACATCCAGATAGAACCAGGCAGTGGAAACGGCATACTCCTGCTTATCAATAACAGGTATTACTTTTGAAACTACGAAGTCCTCCGCCCCTGAACTGGCCTTGGGGAAGATATCTCCTGCCTCAGCTCTCACCATCAAATCGTCAAGAAATCCAAGGTAAGACGTCGATGCAACAATCTGAAAGATCTCCTTTCCTCCACCTGTCTCACTCGTCAACTGAAGACGGTATCTCGTCGTAGCGTTCTCCGTTGGAAGAGTGTAGGTCACTCCAGCCTTGACGAAATTGCTGCGATCATAACCATTAGGGAATATCAGCTGGATTTCTCCATTTGGTGTGATATCGTATATCGCTATATATGCATCTTTATTGACTTTGAAGTAAGTCTTAACCTCTTCGCCTGAATAGTAAAGAGAACCGTTATCTCTGTCAAGCCAAATGGAAACCTCCAGCCCCCCCTGCGGCTTCTCCGGTACAATAATTACCTTCTGCATGTCATAAGTTACAATCCCAAATAGTGATACTGCCAAGAAAAAACTGAGAATAACCAGTATTGTTTTCTTCATAGATTATCCCTCCCATCATCAGATGCTAATTAGACTTGTCTTCATCAGACTCGTTCAACAAGTTGTTAGCGATGTCCCTTGATCTATTATACTTTTTGATGATCGCGATTATTAGAAGTGAAAGCACTGTACCGAAGATTAAACCATACGCACTTCTCAGCAGGCCTGTCCACAGAGGAACAGTAGCGTGGCAGAAGGTATTAACTATAGATACAGTTACAAGTGATCCACCTGCAGCAATTATCGGTCCGAGTTTCCCTTTGAGATCAAAAGAGAAGTGAATCATCACTGCCAGAAGCGGATATGCGAGCAATTCCTTGAAACGCGGACGGACTATGAGGACGTTGTCAAGATAGTCTCGCATTGTTCTTTCCACATCAAGCACAAAAGAGAAGTTCCCGCTTCTAAGGATGTAATAGACGGCTACCAGCCCCGCAAGAAGAACGACAAGTATATCTCCCCTAGAAACCTTTTTCGAAACGCTTCTACCAAAACCAGTGACAAAAAGCCAGAAGGGGAGGGCTACCAATGAGATCTTCACGCCTCTGAAGAGCTCCAGTCCATTCTGATAGGAGGCACCTACCATCGAGGCGTTGATTGCTATTCCGAGGAAGATCGAGAAGGAAAAGAAAAGAAGGAGACCCTTGATCACCCCGGTTTTCAAGGAAGAAACCCTCCGATATATGGCAAACTCACCGAAGACAGCGGCCGCGGGAAGACCAACAGTTGGAAACAACACGAATAACGCTGTAACAACAGCTGCAAGCAAAGGACTGACAGATAACAGGAGAACAAACACAAACAGGGATGCCAGCAAGGCGAACCTGGATGAACCAGTCCTTGGAGAAACTACTTCGGTCGAAACTAATCCCATTCCGTCGAGTATTCCATAAACTTGGGATACCAGCTCATCATAGTCAAAATCATTGTCGGGAGTCAAAAAGAGAAGTGCATCAATGCTCCTTTCCCTGACAGCTCTAAGGTACCTGGTCACTGCCTTGTCAACATCATAGTTTGGATACTCTTTCTTCTTCAGATTGTGCACTCGAAACACCAGAGATTTGTTCTCCCTTGCCCTCAGCACATCTAGGACATAATGGCCTCTTTCGTCAAACTCCATGTATCCCGTGTATGCGAAGTGATTGTCAAGAATCGATGCAAGCTCCGAGACTGTGTAAGGGGAGACTCCAGTAAGGATCATCGGGATCTGCAGAGCCAATATCTCCTCCAGCCTATGCCAGTCGTCTCTCAGATCCACCAGAATAACCGAAGACTCCAAATTCGAGACGTTCTCCAGATCTTCCACGTAAATCAGCTGCTTTGAAGGGACTGCGTCTACCGCCTTCTCTGTAATTACCACAGCATCGTTGTAGTTGAAATCCAGGGAAACTCTCCAGGGAATGTAGAACAAAGACAGAAGCAATCCGGAAATGAAGGCAACAACGACTATACCGTTGCCGAGTCTTAGTGCGCTCTTCTGTTTTTCGTTTCTTCGTCTTCTCTGAGACTTTCTAGGTCTAACGGGAACTTCCGCCAATACTTGTCTCTCCTCCCAATCAGAAGATAAAGAAATAATACTACACCGATGAGAAATGGAGAATACGGAAGCAAGAAGATAAGTCTCCACTTTAGAATCATAGACTCTAGACTCGATCCAAAAACCTTCGAAAAGGCTGCACTCATATCCCCTTCTTCTAAGAACTCTTCTGCGACGATCGTCAGATCAATATATGAATGCCTCTCCAGAATGTATCCAGCGAAGCTCGAAACAGCTCCATAGAAAACAGATTGGTCATCCTTATTAGGGTACCTTCTGTCAAACTCTGTGAAATCATAGAAGGCAACTCTGAGTATCGGAATTCTCGTCCTCGAATGAAGACTCTGAAAGCCTTCCGCCATTAATTCATGGTACCATACAGGAATCTCATTAGGAGTGAAGCCGATGCTCCTAAGGTACTCAAAGAAATAGACATGTGCGAGTTCATGTCTTGCGACTCCGGATCTATAGGAAGTCGTGTAAAGAAAGATCTGGTAGATTCCATTATCATCAATTGCTGCTGGCTGCTCATGGCCTTCGCCTTTGAGAATCGTAAGACTATACTTGACCGAAAAGCCGTATATCTGTGAGAGTTCAGCGTTTGCTTCTTCAATCTCTCTCCTGATCTCCACTTGACTGAATGTGTAGATCGAAATGAGAATGACCGTCAAAAGCAGAAGAGCTGACTTCATTTGAGTTTGACCAACACCTTCTCAAGGTCGTCGGGAAGTCCCGAAAGAATCTCGATCGTCTTTCCACCTTCCCAAATAAAGGAGAGTCTCGAACAGTGCAAGAAGTATCTTCTGAGCCCGGTCTCTTTCTTGAACTCCCTGTTGAACAATCTGTCTCCATAGACATCGTCCCCAACAACTGGATACCCGGCTTCGCTCAGCTGACGACGTATCTGGTGCTTCTTCCCTGTGTGAAGATCTATCCACAATAGTGAAACCGAGGCAAAACTCTTTTCAATTCTGAACGTCAATGACTCAGTGTGTTTCTCTCTCTCGGAAACAAGTCTTCCTTTAGCTTCCGGCACTCCTTTCACAAGCGTCTGGTAACCCTTTTCCATTCCTCGCAGCCTAAACAGTGATGACAACTCTCTAGCCGACTCTGGAGATTTGGCGAAGACTATTACTCCTGAGGTATGCTTATCGAGCCGGTGGACGGGCCGCGGCAAGAAACCTCTTGCCTCTCCATATGCCATGAGTCCTTCGACCAACGTTACAATCTGGATGCCTTTTCCGGGATGAACGGATATCCCCGCCGGTTTGTCGACCGCGATTATTGAATCGTCTTCGAATAGTATCTTAAGGGGAATCTCGTGAGGAATCAGTTCACGCGATTCTCTAAGACGCTTCAGTCTTGAAGGATCTCCAGAAAAACCTACTCGAACTAAATCTCCTATCTCAAGCCTGAAGGAGCCATCCTTGACTTTCTTCTCATTGACTTTCACATTTCCCTTTCTCAGCAACTTGTAGATAGATGACAACTTCAGGTCTGAGAGCTCCCTTCTCAAGAACCTGTCCAATCTCTCATAGAAGTTTTCTTTTGATACTCTGAATTCTCTATCTATCGATACCACTCCACTCAACATTAAGGGGGCCTTAAGCCCCCTTGAAAGACTCAGTCTTCAACTCCCAGACCTTTGCTGATACTTTCCACAATATCTCCTACCGTAGAGATGCTCTCAATCTGCTCATCTTCGACCTTAAAATCGAATTCATCTTCAAATGCCATCACCAGGTCGACCAGATCAAGAGAATCGGCACCGAGATCCTCTGTCAAACTGGAATCCATAGCGATTTCATCTTCTTCGACTCCAAGTTTCTCGGAAATTATGTTCTTCACTCTGTCGAAAACTTCATCGGCCGTCAAAGGATTTCCTCCCTTCGAATTCTGAAAATCGGAACAATTATATTAACCGAGAGCTTCAAAGTCAAACGGGTCTCGATTCCCAAAAGCATTCATTATTATATAATAATTTGAATGGCTTTACTTTCGGAGGTTTTCTATGAATATATTCGAAGTGATGAAAGAAGAGGTAACTGAACGAATCAAAACGACTCCAAAGGCGGCACTAATTCTCGGATCCGGCCTTGGCTATCTGACGGAACACTTCTCCGAACCAATAGCAATAGAGTATTCTGAAATTCCGGGATTTCCTCAAACAACCGTTGAAGGTCATTCTGGAAGATTGGTCTTCGGATACTTTCATGGTCTTCCCGTTGTAGCAATGGAGGGACGATTTCACTACTACGAGGGTCATAACATCAGAGATGTCACTTCTCCGGTGTATTTGTTCAAGGAGCTCGGAATAGAACATCTGCTGATTACGAATGCTGCGGGGGGCATAAATAGAAGCTTCTCTCCAGGAGATATCGTTGCAGTGACTGATGTAGTGAATTTCGGCTTTCGAAATCCTCTCAGGGGAGTCAATTACGAGCAATATGGCGTGAGATTTCCAGATATGTCGGAAATCGTAGACAGTCGCTGGCTGACGGACTTGAAAAACCGTCTTCAAAACACGGGGATAGAATTGAAGGAGGGAACTTATTGTTGGGCTCTTGGTCCAAATTATGAGACTCCGGCAGAGATAAGGGCCTTTGAGTTTTTCGGAGCAGATCTCGTTGGAATGTCGACAGTTCCAGAAGTAATCGCTGCCAGGCACTGCGGTATCAAGCTTCTTGTTCTATCCTGCGTTACGAATCTGGCATCGGGAATCCTGAAGGAGAAACTCTCCCATGCCGATGTTGTTAGCACGGCCAGAAGAATCAGACCAAAGTTCAGTTCTATAGTTCGATACGCCATCGAATCATTGTTGGAGAGCAAATGATGATCAGAAAAGCAAGCAGTGTTGTCTCATGTATTCAAAAAGCTGAAACCATCCTTGTAGCTGGCCACATAATGCCCGACGGAGACTGCATTTCTTCCGTGGTCTCGCTTTCGGTGGGTATTGAAAGATTCGGGAAGAAAGCCACACCCGCAATTGATTGGAAAATTCCACCGAACTTCAAAGTCTTTCCCTGGATAGAAAGGATCAAAGGTTTTGACGAGGAGATTCCTAAGCCAGACTTGATTATCGTGGTTGACGCATCATCACCGGACAGAATCGGAAGGTTTGAAAACTTCCTCGGAATGGGAGTTCCTTCGATAGTGATCGATCACCATGCAACAAACACATACTTCGCAAACGAATGCTGGGTAGACCCTTCATACTCGTCGACAGCTCAAATGATTCTCGATCTTCTGAGGCTTATGGATATTGAATATGACAGGGATCTTGCGTTGATGAATTACTTAGGGATTGCAACAGACACGGGATTCTTCAGATACTCAAACGTTGACAGCTCGGTGTTTCAAGCTGCTGCTGAGCTTGTTAGTTTGGGAGCCGATCCCGATTTCGTGGCAACAGCGATTCTCGAGACCCGAAAGATTGAGGAGCTATTTCTTGAAAGAGATGCTATTGATAACATCACGCTGCTTTCAAACAACAGATTTGCTTACTCATATCTGACATTGGCTGATTTTGAAAAGTATTCACTTACAGACGATGATTTCACGGGTTTCGTTGGAGAATTGAGATCAATAGAGAGCGTAGAAGTAGCTCTTTTTGCTTCAGAAGCCCGTTCAGGCGAGGCACACGTTTCACTTAGATCGAAGAAATACTTCGATGTCAGTGAGATTGCCGTTGCATTTGGCGGTGGAGGTCACCAGAAAGCTTCCGGCTTCACCCTCAAATACGAAGGTGACCTTAAGAGCGCGCTTTCCGAAGCAGTTCAAATGATTGACTCTCGACTGCAAAATGAAAGGACTTAAGCAATCAGCCTCGCTAGTAGCTGAATGAACTGCGTTATCGGCCACATTACTAGCTGTATTATGCCCATAAGTGAAAGCACTAGAAGTGTAAGTATTCCGTAGAGTTCATATTTCACCAGCCAATTGACCTGGTTCTCCGGAACAATCATTGTAACAATGTTTGCTCCGTCAAGAGGCGGAATTGGAATTAGGTTGAACAAGGCTGTATTGAGATCAATTACCATCATCCAGTACACTACATCGGCGATGTAGCTCAATGGAAATGAATTGGCGGCTTCCGGCATAAACGTGGAGTACTGGTGGAGACCCGAAAGGTAGAAAACTAGACCGGCAATAAGACCGATCGAAAAATTGGCAATAGAACCAGAAATCGCTGTGAGTATACCCTTGAAATATCCGGCTTTTCTCAGCTTCCAGTAGTTCACAGGGAAAGGTCGAGACCAGCCGAATTTGAAGAAGTAGTACATGAGCAGACCTACAGGGTCTATCCTTTTTATGAATCCGGGTCCTCCCCATTCGGGTTTCACCGCGTCGAATCTCTTCGCGGTTATGAAACGAAAATACTCGTGAGAGATTATGGCCACCGCTATGGCAGGGGTGAGGCTGAAGAAGTTCCTCATCATCTCAAGCATCATTATTCTCCCTTCCAGAGAGAACTACGGTTATCTCCCCTTTTGGCTGGATCGCCTTGAATCTCTCAACTACGTCAGAAAGACTGCCGAAATAACTCTCTTGAAAGAGTTTAGTCATCTCTCTCCCAACGAAGACCTCCCTATCGCCAACTATCTCAAGAAGCTCTCCTAAGGTATCTAGGAGCCGAAATGGAGACTCGAAGAAGACGATGACGCCGTCTCCATAAAGACCCTGAGCAATCTTCCTGAAAACCCTTCTGCGATTCTTGCCTCTTGGCAGAAACCCAAGAAAAGTGAAGTGAGTCCCCGGAAAGCCGCTTATCGCGAGTCCACATGAAACAGCACATGGGCCGGGCGCAACATCCACTTCGAAGCCTCTCTCACGACAAGTTTTGACGACATGAGCTCCCGGGTCCGAGATCACAGGCATACCGGCATCACTTGAAAGCGCTATTTGCTCTCCCTTGCTCAGACGATCAATTATTAACGGAACTCTTTCGTCCTGATTATGCATGTTCAGAGACAGAACAACCTTCTTATCTATTCCCATAGAAGAAAGCAAAGACCTCATCCTTCTAGTGTCTTCGGCGAGAATCAGGTCTGCCTCTTCCAGAATTTTCTTTCCTCTTATGGTCATATCCTCTAGATTTCCTATAGGTGTTCCCACAATCCAAAGCTTCCCTTTTTCAGCAGTCACTTTGAACCTCCCAAAGGAGACTTTGAAGCCATTCCGCACCTTCTCGGAAACCCATCTGGGGTCTCTCTCTTCTTTGCATAGACTATCATGAACCGGATAGATCCGTCTGATAGACAGTACTCCTTCTCCTGCAACAGGCCAAGACCTAGTTTCTCTTCAGCAACGCGTGAGAATACCCTCTCCTCACACCATCCCGGTCCTTTGTAAAGATATACGATGCCTCCGGTTTTCACAAGAGGAGTTGCCAGTTCCAAAGAAGTATCGCATCTGGCGACAGCTCTCATGAACGCTGCATCGAACTTCTCTCTTTCTTCCAGCGCCAATTCCTCCGCTCTTGCTGTTTTCACAACGACGTTCTTCAGTTCCAGCTCATGGGCAAATCTCTCGATCTCCTTTGTCTTCTTCGCAATAGAGTCTACCAATACCCATTCCGCTTCTGGAAAGGCAATTGCCAAGACAAGACCGGGAATCCCGCCGCCACTTCCAATATCCACGAAGCGACCCCTAAATGTTGAATCGCAGAATGGTTTTAGAGAATCCTCCACGTGTACAATCATAGCGCTCTCGAAGTCTCTAACAGACGTAAGGTTGTGTTGAGAAGATGTTATTAGCTCCAGAAGCCTTGTTAGTTTGATGCGACTAGGCGGGTCGATCTGCTCATTCAGGAAACACATGTGCTATTCCTTTTCTATGCAAGCGTAAGCCTCGTGATTATGAATTGATTCCTGGCTTATTACTTCGATTCTATACCAATCGATGCGGTCATCTTCTTGCAGAAACAGAACTACCTCCCGAGAAAGGTCTTCAACAAATCGGGGGTTATCGAAAGAGTGCTCGGTAATGTATTTCTCGTCTTCTCTCTTGAGAAGAGAGAAGATCGGAGCGCTCGCAGATTTCTCGACATACTCGATTATCTCTTCTATCCATACGAGGGAGTTCATTCGAACGGAAACGAACACCTCGGCTCTCTGATTGTGAGCTCCTCTATCGCTGATTTCTTTAGAACAGGGACAGACAGTCATCACCGGAACCTTAACTCCGAGCACAAAATCGAACTCTCCATCCTTCGTTGTGGAAAACGAACAGCCAAACGAGCTGAAACTCTCACTGCCGCTTATAGGAGCCTTCTTTCTTATGAAGTATGGAAATTGCACCTTGATGTGCGCAACATCTGCCCTAAGTGAATCTCTAATGTCGTTCAGAATCGATTCCATGTTTTTCGGCGTGATTTTCTTGTGATGTCTTTCAAGAACCTCAACGAATCTCGACATATGTGTGCCTCGAAAATCCGTCGGAAGATCCACAAAGAGATCGAAATTGCCTACCGTATGCTGTGTTCCAAATTCCCTATCCAAAACCACGATGGGATATTCAATTGACTTTATCCCGACCATGTTGATTCTGATGTTTCTCTTGTCCCTCTCATTCTGTACGTCTCTCAAGATCAACACCCCTTGAATCTGCTCTTTCGAAGAGGTATAATCAGCTAAGTGGAGGCGTATCCTAATTGGCTAAGGAGCCGGTCTTGAAAATCGGTGGGGTTGACGCCCCTTGTGGGTTCGAGTCCCACCGCCTCCGCCAGAACCGGGGATTCCCCGGTTATTTTCTTAATGGCCCAAAATCAGATAATGGCCATATTGTGAGCATAGGACTCCCAATTATAGCTTCCTCTGGCACAAAACCGAAATACCTGCTGTCAAAGCTGTTGGTAGAGTTATCCCCCATCATGAATCTAAACCCTTCCGGAACAATAACCTTTACCTCTCCCGTTGCAGGATCTTGCTGAATATACTTTTCCAGACCGAGCGGTTGCAACACCGTATCGTAGAACTCCGCGTACTCAATAAGCCCCTTGTATGCCTGATACAATCTGTAATATGGCGAAAACCTCACCGAAGGGTCATCCGGGTGAGCCAACCCAAAGAAGAACATCGGATCATAAAAGACCCCTTCCCTGACATATCGCCTTTCCTCCAGCGAAGGAGGAATGTCTCCATTAACGTACAACTGGTAAACTGGATTAGCAGCAGTATAGTCTGGAGCCCTCTTGAGTTCAAGAACATCACCGGGCTTTCCAACCAACCGCTTCACGTATTTCACGTGGCCCCTATATTCTGCGGGTGCGAAGAAATCCATAAACTTGTCGAAGGCCCTGAGATACTTCTGAGACTCGATGTCTACGTAAGGTGTCCAGAATACGACGATATCTCCGTAATCAGGCTGTCTGTATTCGTATGTGATCTTCTCCACAAATAACCTGGCGGGAGGATTTATGGTAGGTATCATAGAACCCGTCGGAACTAGCATAGTCTCAAAAACAAACAGACGAATTATCGTTCCAAAGACAACCGCGTAAAGAATCGCCTTTCCCCACTCCTTCACTTCGTGGAGAAAGCGCGATCCCTTTTTGTCAGAGGCCTTTTCCGACTTCTTAGCAGACACTAGGCCTCAGTCCCTTTTCTCTTTTATCTTTACCTTACCCTGCACGTCTCTAATGTAGTAGATCTTCGCTCTCCTAACTTTTCCTCTTCTCAGAACCTCAATCTTTTCAAGAGAAGGACTTGTAAATGGGAAAATCCTTTCTACGCCAACTCCTGCAGCCCCCACTCTTCTAACAGTAAACGACTTGCCCGTTCCACTGCCCCTGATGCCCATAACAATACCTTCAAAGGCCTGTATCCTTTCCTTGTTCCCTTCTCTTATTCTTACGCTTACCCGTACAGTATCGCCCGGGCCAATCTGTGGAAGATCTTCTCTCAAATGTTCGTTTTCCAGAGATCTTATGTACTGATCCATCTTAATCCCTCCTAACTTCTACTGTATCCTCGTGAATTAATCTGTCTAATATTATCGCAACCGCCGCCCTGACCGAGAGATGATTGAAATCCGAATCTGCTCTCAGCGGCTCAAGCGAATAGTCGCAAGTCTTCTCAATTTCTTTGGGCAAGCCCCAACTTGTTCCAAAAAGAAGAAGATGAGGTTTCTCACTTGATATGATAACCTTCCTCATTTCCTCATAAGTTAGTCTGTCTGTTCCCTTCTTGGCCGAAGTGAATATAAGAACCGGTTTCTTACCCTCAATCCTATCGATTTCTTCAATAACGTCTTCGATGTACGACGCCCTCTTAACAACAGTAAGGGCCTCACTTCTACTAGGATTGTACTCTCTTCCGAACTCCTCAAGCCAGTAATTAAGAACATTATCTACTATTTCTCTCTGCGCGGGAAGATTGCTCACTACGAAGTAGCCTTTGATGTTGTACGTTCTGCATGTTCGGGCAATATCGTGCACATCGAGATTAGTAACCGCGCTGGAAACGATATTTCCATGCCTACCCAAAACTGGGTAGTGAATTAGAGCAAGGTATATGTTATTCAGCATCTCTTTTCAGCTCCTTGAAGAGCGCAAGCAAGGCCTTCTTATCCGTCAAATCGAAATCATGCTTCAAAAAGACATCCGGTCTTCTCTCCATAGTCCTCTTCAAACTCTCGATCCTTCTGTAAATCTCTATCATCTCATGATTCCCGCTAAGGAGCTCGTCGGGCACCTTCATACCGTTCAGTTCTCTCGGTCTTGTGTAATGAGGATGATCAAGGAGTTCAGAGAAGAATGAATCGTTTATCACCGACTCCATATCCCCCACCACACCGGGCACAAATCTTGAGATAGCCTCTATCATGAGCATTGCAGGAACTTCTCCACCGCTAAGTACGAAGTCTCCCACCGAAAGCTCTTCGTCAACTACATTCATAACTCTTTCGTCTATTCCCTCATATCGACCACAGATGAAGGCAATACTTTCTAACCTACTTAGTTCCTGAGCCTTGTTATTGTCAAAGGCCTTACCCTGAGGAGATGCATAGATTACGTAGGGTTTGGTTCCTTCGTCGGACAGACTCTCAACTGCTTTCAGAATTGGTTCGGCCTTCATTACTAGACCGCTTCCCCCTCCAAAAGGGTAGTCGTCGGTGGTCCTGTGACGATCCTCCGTGAAATCTCTTATATCGACGGCTCTAAAGAATATAATCTCTCTTTCTATTGCTCGAGATATGACTCCCCAGCTGAAAACCGTTTCAAAGAGCCGTGGAAAGATCGTCAAGACGTAGATTCTCATCCAGACTTAACCTCTTCAAATTCCATAGTCTTCGCTACTATAGCCTTCCCATCTAGATTCAACTCGACAATGTAATCCTTTATTAGAGGTATCAGCTCTTCCTTCACGGTTAAGTCCTTCTGATCTCGAACAACAACCATAACATCGTTTGCGCCGGTGTCGATGATGTCGTTCACCATACCAATAAGTCGACCTTTTTCATCGTAGACACTGCAACCAAGAATCTGGAAGTAGTAATACTCTCCCTCTCCAAGTTCAGGCAAGGCCTGCCTTTCAATATATATGTGGAAGCCCACAAACCTCTCTGCCTGAACCATCGAGTCAACACCGTCAAAGTGAACAATCCATCCCTTTGGTGCTTTCCTGACTCCGTCTAGAGATACTCTAAGGAGAGATCCCGTTTTCTCGTTGTACAGTAAGACATCCTCGATACCTCTGAACACTTCTTCGTCTTCTAGAGAAATCTTGGCCTTCATCTCGCCCCGAAGACCGTGTGGCTTGACTATCCTTCCCACAGGGATCATGTCCTCAGAAAGGCCACCTCTCAAATCGCTCATCGAACCACCTTTAGGATGAAACTCTCCTTCGACGAGCCTGCGAGAGCATTGAGAAGAACATTCACTGACTTTATGGTTCTGCCATCTTTCCCGATTATCTGGCCGACATCTTCTTCTGCAGCACTTATTTCAAAGACCGTGTTTCCGTTTTCGTCAGTTGTCTGATCTACTGCAATCTGATCAGGGTTTCTAACTATTCCCTTCAGAATATGTTCAAGCACTTCCTTCATTACTCCGTTTTCTCTCCTGACTCTTTTACGAATTTGAGTTCATGAACCTTCTTCATAACTCCAAACTTTGCGAGAATAGATCTCGCGGTTTCCGTTGGTTGCGCACCCTTCATAATCCATTCTACGGCCTTGTCGACATCAACACTCATAATTCCCGGATCCCTGATGGGATCATAGAAACCTAGAGAGTCAATATATGCTCCGTCTCTACGTTTCTGAGAATCTACCACGACAAGCCTGTAAAACGGCCTGTTTCTTCTACCCATTCTTGTTAGCCTTATTCTTACCATTCTTTGCGTACACCTCCTGATTCTTTACTATCTAAAATGGAAATCCTTTCATACTTTTGAACAGCTTTCCCTTCTTTCCGAACTGCTTCATCATGCTTCTCATCTGATCATATGACTTCAAGAGCTTGTTCACATCCTGGATAGTCGTACCGCTGCCTCTTGCAACCCTTTGTTTTCTTGAGTAGTTCAGAAGCTTGGGGTTTCTCCTCTCTTTCGAGGTCATTGAGCTTATAATCGCTTCCGTTCGCTTCATGCTTTTCTCGCTTCCCGCAAGATCCACATCTTTGGGTGCTCCGGGAATCATTTCCATGATGTCTGCTATGGAACCCAGCTTCTTCACTTCCTTAAGCTGGTTTAGAAAGTCCTCAAGATCGAACTTGTTCTTGAGAAACTTCTCTTCCATCTCTTTTGCCTTTTCCTCGTCTATGTTCGACTGCAGTTTATCTATTAGTGATAGTACGTCTCCCATGCCAAGTATTCGACCGGTCACTCTGTCTGGATAGAAAGTCTCAATCCCATCGGGCTTCTCGGAAATCCCTATGAACTTGACCGGTCTGCCCGTCACATGCCGTATCGATAGAATCACTCCGCCTCTGGCATCTCCATCTAGCTTCGTCACAACGAACCCCGACAGCTCAAGCGCTTCATTAAATGCCTTTGCAGAATTCACTGCATCCTGACCAGTCATCGCGTCAACAACCATTAGGATCTCGTCGGGCTTGACCGTGGCAACGATCTCTCTGAGTTCACTCATCATTGTTTCATCTATATGAAGCCGTCCGGCCGTATCTAGAATTACCACATCGTTAATATTCTTTACTGCCTGCTGAACCGCTTCCTTAGCAATTCTCACCGGATTCTTTCTTTCGCCGGTGAAAACGGGCAAATCTATCTGCTTTCCGAGCTGAATAAGCTGATCAATAGCAGCCGGTCTGTAAACATCTGCTGCAACAAGGAGAGGTTTCTTGCCTTCCTTTCTCAGTAGAGCACCGAGCTTGGCAGTAGTCGTCGTCTTTCCGCTGCCCTGAAGACCTACCATCATGATTATGGCAGGCTGACTAGAAAGCCTCAACGGAACCGACTTCTCACCAAGCATCTTGATCAGCTCATCCCTAACGATCTTTATGAACTGTTGATCCGGTGTGAAAGACTTCAGCACCTCTTCGCCAAGAGCCTTTTCTGTTACCCCTCCTATAAACTCTTTGACAACCTTGTAGTTAACATCGGCTTCTAGGAGCGATAGCTTAACTTGCTTAACGGCGTCTTCTATATTCTTTTCCGAGATCCTTCCTTTTCCACTCAGCAGCTTAAATGCTCTGCCGAGTTTGTCCTGGAGATTCTCAAACATCTAAACACCTCCGCAGCCTGAAAAGTATACAACGGGCCGGCGCAAGAATGTTGAACTTATCTGAACAACAACTGCGATTATCATCTACTTATATTAATTTTTAATTACCACTCTAATATCAATATACTTAATTCACCTATGTACTTGCGAATAATTTCTTAAGCAATACTATCATTCACCAAATGGCGAAGAGGCTAAACATTATTCTAAAGAAGATTATGGCATCGAAGCGGCGCGTGCTATCTAGTCAGATGAATTAAGTTCTCTGTAACAATCCCTGCAGACGGCTATATATTTCTCCATTCCACCCACATCTATCTCACTATCTATCGAACCCGAAATCCTGTGCGTAACGGTTGCATTGTACTCGCCACACCTGTGGCATACGGCCTTCTTTTTGACGACTTCATCTGCAGCCGCCATCAAACTTGCAGTGACGGTAAAAGGCCTGTGTTTGAAACTGAGATCTAGCCCCACACAGAAGACATCAATCCCGCTAAATACTATCTCTTCCACTACCTCTAGCAGACTTTGATCGAAAAAGTTAGTCTCATCTATGAAAATCGCGTCGAGCTTCTCCTTTTCCAGTGAAACGATTTCTCGGATTTTTGAAGAGTCTTCCACGTTAATGGCCTCTGCCATCTGTCCCGAGTGACTAACCACATGATTAGAGGAGTATCTGTTATCAATTATCGGCTTGAAAACCTTTATTCTCTTTCTTCCAAGTGTATATATCTCTATCATGGATAGAAGTGTCGAAGTCTTCCCGGAATACATTGGTCCCGCAACAACTGTTAGTTTCCCAGACATATGCTCAACCCCTTATAGAGTTATCAATGACAGCTCTCTTATGAAGCACGAACTGCTCTAGCGTTCGTTCCTGATAGCAGAACTCGCTGCTGATCTCAACGGCCTCTCTTATGGCGCCATCGATGGCCCTTCCAGCAAGAATCATGATCGACAAGATCGCTCCAAACAAATCCCCGCTGCCGAAACGACTCTCACCGATTCTACGGGGTTTGTAATCATGTCCCCCGTAAGAGGCTCCTTTTGAGGATGCCTTAGTAATCACTCTCCTGTCTTTCTTGTCAAAGGCCATATAATCATTGGCGAGAATAAGATCGTACAACGAAAGTCCCCCGTTCCCCCTATATTCGTGCCCAGGAGAAGGATCGAGCACCTTCAAACGTGACTTAATGGCGCTCGCCGTCGCAGCAGCCGACTGGCCTATCTCTAGAGTACTGTAAATGAGATCAAACTCCTCTTTTAGCAAAATGCCGATCAGCTCTTCTTCAATACCGACTATCGACGGCTTTTCCACGGCGAGAACTTCATTCTTCCTAAAAAGAAACTTTCCTCTTGAACACTCTGATCTAATTGGGATAGAATTGAACTCCCATTGGCTCGATTCACCAGGGCCAAAACAGCTCAGAAAAAGGACATCAACACCTAACAAGGAAAGGCAGTTTGCCACATTGAAGCCCGATCCTCCAGTAGCCTGGATTATTCTGGCATTGTGGCCACTGCCTGAGACCTCAATATCCTCTAGATATCCGCCGACAACAAGAGCCCGTGCCCTACTTCGTTCTGTAGAGTCTGTCACCTGCATCTCCTAATCCAGGAATGATATAGGCATGATCATTCAGTTTTTCATCAAGAGCTGCGGTAAAGACCTTCACATCCGGATGATTCTTCTGTATGAAACTAACTCCTTCGGGAGCTGCAATCAAACACATCAAAGAGATCTGTTTCCCTCCTGCTTTCTTGACCAGTTTAAGGGCCCAAGATGACGAAACACCCGTTGCCAGCATTGGATCCAGCACAAATATCTGAGTCGTTTCGTCGATCTTTGGCAGTTTTGAGTAATACTCAACGGGTTGAATCGTGTCGGGATCTCTGTATATGCCAATATAACCGACTGATGCGTTAGGCATTAGGGAGAGAACGCCCTCAACCATGCCCAATCCAGCTCTAAGAATCGGAACAACAGTCACCTTCTTATCTTCGATACTTTGACCGATCATCTTCACGAGTGGAGTAGTTATCTCTTTCTCAAAAGTTGGAATATGCCTTGTAGCCTCATAAGTAAGTAACAGAGTGATCTCTTTCAGGAGTTCCCTAAACTCCTTTGGACCGGTTTGATCATCTCTCATTATTCCTAGCTTGTGCTGAATGAGCGGATGGTTAACTATCGTGAGCTGATCAAACACCTGCATCACTCCTGTGAACAAGATCCGGGTAGAGCGGGAATTTCTCAGCCAAAGCCTTGACCTCTTCACTTATCTCTCTCACCTTTGTCTGAGATATCTCTCCCTTATCTCCTTCTATGCTCTTAAGGACTCTGATTATCAAGTCCGCAATAATTGGCATTTCCTTCTCAGTCATTCCCCTTGTAGTAACCGCAGGGGTTCCAATTCTTATGCCACTGGTTACGAAAGGAGATCTTGTCTCCCTAGGTATTGTGTTCTTATTAACCGTAATGTCAGCCTTTTCAAGTGCTTTCTCGGCAGACTTACCGGTGACATTTATTGGAGTCAAATCTACCAGGAAGAGATGTGTATCCGTCCCTCCCGAGACTATCCTTAGACCTTTCTCTACAAGAGACTTCGCCAAATAACGAGTATTCTCGACAATACTCTGCTGATAGACTTTGAATTCATCTCTGAGAGCCTCTCCAAATGATACTGCTTTCGAGGCGATTACGTGCATCAGTGGACCGCCCTGAGTTCCCGGGAACACCATCTTGTCAACCGCTTTGGCGATTTCTTCACTATTGGTAAGTATCATTCCACCCCGAGGTCCTCTCAATGTCTTGTGAGTAGTAGTGGTTACTATATGGGCGAAATCAAGCGGGTTGGGATGAATTCCTGCCGCTACCAAGCCGGCAAAATGCGCCATGTCAACCATCAGCACTGCACCGACTTCATCGGCGATCTCCCTGAACTTCTTGAAATCGATTATTCTAGAATAAGCACTCCCGCCAGCCACAATTACTGAAGGCTTCGACTCGAGGGCAATTCTTCTGACTTCTTTGTAATCGATTACCTCACTCTCCTCATCAACTCCATAAGCGACAACGTTGAAAAGCTTTCCAGAAAAGTTTACCGCTGATCCGTGGGTGAGGTGGCCCCCGTGACTAAGAGACATTCCCATTATAGTATCGCCCGGTTTGGCAATAGCCAGATAGGCAGCCATGTTTGCCTGGGAGCCCGAGTGAGGCTGAACGTTTGAAAACCCCGCATCGAAGAGCTTTTTGGCTCTCTCTCGTGCAAGCTCCTCGACCTCGTCGACAAAAACACAGCCTCCGTAGTATCTTTTGGACGGGTAACCTTCCGCATATTTGTTTGTCATCACTGATCCCATCGCCTCCATGACGGCTTTAGAGACGAAATTCTCAGAAGCGATCAGTTCGAGCCCATTTCTTTGTCTATCAAGCTCTTTGACCATAATATCGAATACTTGTCTATCGGTTCTCTCCAAAGATTCCCACATGCAAAAAACCTCCTAACGATTCTATTCAAACATCTTCTTCAACGAAACATCGTATGGTGCACGAGCAATTCCCTTTTCAGTAATTATCCCGGTTATAAGGCTTGATGGAGTAATATCAAATGCAGGGTTGAAACACTTGACACCCTCGGGGGCTATCTGATAATCCCCAATTTGCGTTATCTCAAGATGGCTTCTCTCCTCTATCGGAATCCCATCACCACTTTTGGTCAGAAGATCCACTGTGCTCAGCGGTGCAACAATGTAGAAAGGAATCCCGTGTTTTTGAGCAAGAATGGCAACCGAATAGGTTCCGATCTTGTTTGCCGTATCACCGTTAGCGGCGATCCTATCTGCCCCGACCAACACTAGATCGACTAACCCCTTCTTCATAACCCATCCTGCCATATTGTCGCAGATAAGAGTAACATCGATTCCTGATTTCATAAGCTCCCAAGCCGTCAGCCTAGCCCCTTGGAGATACGGTCGAGTCTCATCGGCATAAACCGATATCTTTTTGCCTTGCTCCACGGCCGCCCTCATCACACCTAGTGCCGTTCCATAATCCACAGTCGCGAGTGCTCCTGCGTTGCAGTGAGTAAGTATTCCGTCACCGTCTCTCACAACAGTTGCACCGTTTTTCCCAATCGTCATATTGATCTCAATATCTTCCTCTGCTATAGCAAGCGCTTCGCTCTCAAGACTCTCTACTAACCTTTTTCTATCTAATTCACGAAGGGTGTTGAGTGTCTTTTCCATTCTGTTGAGAGCCCAGAAAAGATTTACGGCCGTAGGTCTGCTTTCTGAGAGCCTTCTCTTCACCAAATCCATATGGTCGAAGAACACTTCCTTAGAGCTTGCCAGAACCTCTTTAGCACCAAGGAGATAACCAAATGCCGCGCTTGCTCCTATCGCAGGGGCTCCTCGGATAACCATATCCCTTATCGCATGATACACGTCTTCGTGGGTTTGGCATTCAACATACTTTTCAACTGAAGGTAGTTTTCTTTGGTCTATTAGTATCAGTCGATCTTCTTTCCATTCAAGCGTTATACTCTTGAACTTTCCCACTAGATATTCACCCTCTTAACGATCTCTTTCACCGTTGAGCGGTATGCGACTTCAAGTTCAGACCCTCTCATGTGAGTAACGATGCTTTTGCCGTTGTCCGAAAAACCTACTAGCGTAGGATCGAAGGGGAGCGACCCTAAAAGGGGGATGCTGAAGAGGGTCTCGAGATTCTTACCTCCACCTTCTCCAAATAACTTCGTGATTTCTCCACAGTGCGGGCATCTCATATATGACATGTTTTCCACAATTCCCAGTGGGTTCCTGTGCATTGTCTCTACCAGATTGATCGCTCTCTTCACATCCTGAACTGCAACGGCTTGAGGTGTAGTAACTACAAGCGCCATTATATCAGGAAGATTCTGAAGAACTGTCAAAGGCTCGTCACCGGTACCTGGAGGAGAGTCAATTACGAGGAAGTCGAGCTCTCCCCACGCAACATCACCAAGAAACTGATAGATCGCCGTTGTCTTCATTGGACCACGCCAAATAACCGGAGCATCTTCTTCAACGAAACTTGAAATGCTTATTACCTTAAGATTTGGTAGAACTTCGGGAGGAAAAATCTGTCCTTCTACGACTTCGGGCTGCTTTTTCAGACCTACCATCCTGGCAACGTTTGGTCCATGAAGATCAATATCCATCAGACCCGTCTTGAAGCCTTCATCCGCAAGAGCCAGCGCCAGATTAACCGCGACCGTCGACTTGCCAACTCCGCCTTTACCTGACATCACTAGTATTTTGTTCTTTATTGACTTAACGTTTTCTCTTATGCTTTCCATCCTCTCAGCCATCTCTTGTGGATTCACTTCTCTTCACCTTCATAGTCAATCTTCATTGACATTTTCGCTGTCTTATTTAGCATTGCCGAGACGGAGCAATATCTTTCCTGAGAAAGGACAACTGCCTTTTCAATCTTATCCTTCGGCAGATCTTTGCCCGAAAAGTGATACACGAGTTCGATACTCGTGAAAACCTTCGGATGTTCCTTCGCATACTCATAGTTTGCAGAAATCCAGTACTCGTAATCTGTAACCTTCATCTTGGAAAGAATCGAAACAACATCCATTGAAGTGCAACCCATCAAGGCAGCTATTACCGTCTCCATTGGAGTCGGTGCCGATCCATCGCCTCCAGAACTTTCCTTTGCATCCATATGTATGTCATGGCCAGAAGGAGTCTTCGCGTAGAAGGCCATCTTCCCTATTCTCTTAGCAGAGTATTCCATTGTCTCATCCCCTCTCAAAAAAAAAGGGCCTAAGCCCCTTTTAATTTCCGTTCAGTGCCGATTTGGCAATCTCGCAATACTCCCTAAACGTATTGAAGTCATTAACTGCAAGGTCAGCAAGCATCTTTCTGTTGATGTTCACACCGGCCAATTTCAAACCGTGAATGAGATCGTTGTACTTCGTACCGGCAATTCTAGCACCAGCATTTATCCTGGTTATCCATAGCTTTCGGAAATCTCTCTTTCTGATCTTCCTTCCAGCATATGCGTAGACTCCAGATCTTATGTAATACTGCTTTGCAAGTCTGTATCTTCTGCTCAACGCACCTCTATAGCCTTTCGCGGCCTTCAAGTATTTCAGCTTTTTCTTTTTGGAGTTCACTCCACCTTTTACTCGCATCTAAATCTCACCTCTCAGAAGGGTCAAATGCCCAGGCTTTTCTTTACTTTCTTCTCGTATCCGCCTTCGACCAATTTCCATTTTCGGGCCTCTCGGCGGCTGCTTTCGCTCTTCTTACCGGTATTATGACCAGTTCCAGACTGGTTTCTCATTATCTTTCCACTACCGGTTACCTTATATCTTTTCGCACTTGCCTTATGAGTCTTCATCTTTACTTTGTTGCCCATTATCTTTACCTCCTTGAGGAGCTGCCTTTGGCTTAAGAATCATCCACATATCTCTTCCCTCCAACTTTGGAGGACGGTCGATATCGGAAATTAGTTGAAGCTGGTCTGCAACTCTTTCGAGAATCTCTCTCCCTTTATCTGAAAAGACGATCTCCCTTCCTCTGAACATTATGACCACCCTAACTTTGCTTCCCTTTTCAAGAAACTCTTTGATCCTGTTCGTCTTCGTCTGGAAATCGTGCTCATCGATCCTGATCCTGAATTTCATTTCTTTGAGTTGAGACTGTTTCGTCTTCTTCTTTGCTTCCTTCTTGCGCTTGTCCTTTTCGTATTTATACTTACCGTAGTCCATAATTCTTGCTACAGGAGGATTTGCTGATGGAGCAACAAGAACCAGATCGAGTCCTTTTTCTCTTGCGATTCTCAATGCCTCCGTTGTCTGTACTACTCCAAGCTGTTCTCCGTCAATGTCAACGAGTCTAACAGTCTTCGTCATTATTTCGTTGTTTTTCGGTGTTGAATCACCTCTTACGATACTACATCACCTCTCATAAAAAAATTGGCGGAACAACCCGCCATGTCAATAACCAGTTTTCAAGCTATTGACCCCTCAACCTTTGGGCGGGGGTGGGAGAAGATCTCCACTTAATACTACTTTCTGGTGAGCCGTGCAGGGATCGAACCTGCAACCTATTGATTAAGAATCAATCGCTCTGCCTGCTGAGCTAACGGCCCACTGACGGTATTTATTGTATCCCATGCGAATGAACCTGTCAACCGGGTTTCAACGATAAAGGTCATTCCTGAAGTTAGAAAAATACCCGTGTGAATCGCGGGTTTCACTGTACCGGTACTTCTTCACAAGCTTGGTATCAATATCGGTAGAAGCGAAGCCTTCTGCACCACCGCAATCTACAAGAATTTCGCCTGAGGGAGACACAATTCTGCTCTCTCCGACGAAGTTAATCGATCTACCGACTCCACATTGGCTTGCAGCAACGACAAAACATGCGTTTTCTATCGCACGAGCTCTCGTTGCAACATCGAAAATCGTTCTTCTCTCTCTCCCAAAAGCGAAGGGAATCAATAGAATCTCTGCTCCATTCAAACAGAGTTTTCTTGAGATTTCGGGGAATCCTACTTCGTAGCACATCAGCACTCCGAAACTGACTCCAGAATACTCGAATGACCTGAATTCGCTTCCAGGAGTGAAGACCTTTTTCTCGTCTCGAAAGAGATGAGTCTTGTTGTAGTAGATTGGTTCGAGGTACGGAAACATTATCACAGTGGAATTGAAAACGACCCCATCCTTTCTGTTGACCATCCCACCTACTATGGCGATATCGTTATAATCCGCAAGTGCAGACAGAACTTCCACGGTTTCTTCTTGCATCTCAATCGCGTTGTTCACTGTGGTCTCGTCCGTTCCGTATCCACTATTGAACATCTCGGGAAGGAGCACTAGATCCACTTCTTCTTCTACTAGATTCTCTATGTAGTTAGTCGCTCTCTCAAGGTTTTCTCCAGGTTCATCGTTATACGCTCTAAACTGCACGATTCCGATTCTTACTTTACCTGCACTACTCATTACTGTCTTCACCACCCTGCATAAAAGGGTTCTTAGCCAAAGGTTTGAAAATCCTTCTGACATCCTGCGCAGCAACTAGCAGCATTAGTACCACCGTAAGAACGATTCCACTATTCCCCAGCCGAAAATAAGCTATTCTTCCCATAGCAACTCCTACCAGAATCCAGTATCCCAGCGAGAAGACCACTGCCAGCAGTCTTTTCTGGTGAAGTAAGCCGTAAAAGCCAGACACACCTTGAGCCGCAACCAGAATCATGACCTCGGTTCTGTAGATTGTGCCGGTTGTATCATGAAAGTAGCCGAATATGAGAACCACATAGAAAAGAATCATCGTGAGATTCTGTATTCTAGCCACTCGATCCGTCTTGTTTCCGAGAATCATTCCCGGAAGGATTACTAACACGGCTATCACCGAGTCTAAGAATTGGTAATTGAGAAATGGCATCAGGAAAAGCGGAACAAGCGAGAAAAGTATCCTATAAAGCATCAGTAACCGTTATCTTCAAGCCACTTCTGGGCCTTTTCCTTCGACTCCTGTCCTTGAGCAACAAAAGCCGGTTGCAGATCCA
The DNA here is from genome assembly GCF_002752635.1 of Mesotoga sp. Brook.08.105.5.1. Classification (NCBI taxonomy): domain Bacteria; kingdom Thermotogati; phylum Thermotogota; class Thermotogae; order Kosmotogales; family Kosmotogaceae; genus Mesotoga; species Mesotoga sp. Brook.08.105.5.1. The sequence goes on along the minus strand of NZ_AYTW01000006.1, from coordinate 90,219 downwards.
ACTCAACAACCCTTTTGTAGTACTGCGCCGCCAGATCTTTCTTTTTCCATACTTCATACAGAACGGCCAGCTCGTAGTAGCTGTTGATGTATTCAGGATCATTTTCAATGGCCTTCAGGAATCGTTCTTCCGACTTTCCGTAATTTCGGTATGGCCAGGGAGTATCCCTATCTCTCATGCCTTTAGCAATAAACGGAAACGGGCTGTCGGGCATCAGTTCCATAGCTTTGTCAATACTCTTGTCGAAGTCAGATATCAGGAACATCGACTGGATTATGCCTGCCATTTGTGCCAGCTGACCGATTGCCGCCCCTTTCACGTAATATGCCATTCCGTAAGAGGCATCCATCTCTATAGCCTTCTCGGCAAGCTCTCTTGCCTTCTTATAATGAGTCTCTCTCGATTTCTTGTCTTCGATCCAGTTCGCGTATTCTCTGTGCGAATCAGCTAGCAAAGTAAGAATCTCTATGTTTCCCATGTCCTCCAACTCAAGCTTTCCTATGAACGCTGACATCATCTCTACATTCTCTAAAGCTCTTATTCCAACGAATTCAGAATACAGAGTCTCATAATCAGAAGCGAGGATCATGACTGAACACACGATCAAAAATACAACTGTAAGCAGTTTCTTCATGTAAAGGTACACCTCCCAAAGAAGATTGTATGATAGGAATATTATATAACTACATGATCAAAAGATGCCGGAGGAAGTTTGATGGATAAATTTCTAGTGGTTAGATATGGAGAAATCGCCCTTAAGCAAGGAAACAGGAAGTTGTTTGAGAAAACCCTGGTGAACAACATTAAGAGACAGCTTGGAAGCTCCACAGTAGAAAGAATCAGAGGGCGAATCATTGTTTCGGTACCCTCCGAGAGACTCAAAGCTGCTACAGAAGTTGCGTCAAGAACATTCGGAATTCAGAACTTCAGTGTCGGCACATGGACTTCATATGATCTGGAGGACATCTATCGAACTTCCGTTGACCTCGCTCATGAAGAGATTATGAGAGGAAGAAGAACCTTCAAGGTTGAAACAAGGAGGCTGGACAAGAGATTCCCGCTTAAGAGCATTGAACTGAACCCTTTAGTAGGTGAGCGGATTCTTGAGAAAATCCCTGAGACATCTGTTGATCTTCACAACCCCGATTTCAAAATCGAGATCGAGATAAGAGATGAGGGAGTTCTCGTTTCTTGCGGAAAGACAACCGCGAGCGGAGGTCTCCCGGTTGGAGTAAGTGGCAGAGCAATGCTTATGCTTTCTGGAGGTATAGACAGTCCTGTGGCAGGGTGGCTCGCTCAGAAAAGGGGGTTGGATCTAGATGCCATTCACTTCTCCAGTCCACCTTACACGGGAGAGAAATCTTTTGACAAAGTTCTCTCTCTTGCAAGAACGCTTTCTCTGTACAACGGGGGCAGGGAGTTCAGAATGTATTCCGTTCACTTCACCGAAGCTCAAATTGCTATCCATAAGCACGTTGAAGAGAGATACAGCCTTCTATGCCAGAGAAGGCTCATGATGAGAATCGCCAGCAAGATTGCCGAGAATAATGGGATAGTTGCTATCGTAACAGGAGAGAACCTTGGGCAGGTTGCCAGCCAGACTCTGGAAAACCTTAGGGTCATAGAAGAACAGACAGGTCTGATCGTACTCAGACCGCTCGTTACTTACGATAAAATCGAGACGATAGAACTGGCGAAGAGAATTGGCACATTCGATACATCGATACTGCCGTATGAAGATTGTTGTACTGTGTTTGTTCCTTCAAATCCAGCTACCAAAGCGAGATTATTTGATATCAACAGGGTTGAGGCCGGTCTTGACTTCGAAGACTTAGGTGCAATAGCACTTGACAAGTCGAGAATGTACAGGTTGAAGAATGGAGAGGTATTGGAGGTAGGAGTCATTGGGGTTCCTCAAGAAGATTCTTAGTCTGCTCGTTACGATCTGGATAGCCGTAATCGGGGTTCTTTACATCTACGTTTACGGGGGAATCATTATTCTAATCGGAAATCTCATAGGTAAGCTCAAGGGGAAGAAAGAGCGGAAGACATTCATATCCCGCGAAGTGTCGAGGTTTGGCCGTGCGGCCTTTATTCTTTCAGGTTCAAAAGTTAAGGTAGTAGGCAAAGAAAACGTGCCGCAGACAGGCTCTATGGTGATAGTCGCAAATCATCAGAGCGCATTCGACATTCCTCTGATTCCCGGCTATGTGTACGCAGAAATCTCTTTTATTGCGAAGAAGGAATTATCGAAGATTCCGGGAATCAATTGGTTTGTTAGCGCTCTCGACGGAGTGTACATCGAAAGGGGAAACAAATCGCAGACCGCAGGAGCAATGAGAAAAATATTCCGGATACTGAAAGAAGACGGAACGATTCTGCTCTTTCCAGAAGGAACGCGGAGCACCGGCGGTGAGATTGGGGAATTCAAAGAGGGAAGTCTTTCAATACCCTTTAAGCTTGGAATAAGGGTTCTGCCTGTTGCCCTGGACGGAACACGAAATCTCCTTAAGAAGAATAGCTTCCTAATAACTCCGTCAAGGATATCTCTTTCGATATGTAAACCGGTCTTGCCCGAAGATTTCGAATCCGAGGAAGAGTTCAGTGAAGCAGTCTATAATATAATTAAGGGGTCACTGGAATCACTTAGAAATTGAGGTGGGTTTTATGTTACAGGTAAGACTCAGAGGTCTGGCTCTTGATCAGAGCAATTCTCCGGTAGTCATACTAGAAGTCGAAAAGACAAACAAAGGCTTTGGAATATGGATAGGTCCGTTTGAAGCTGAGGCTCTTGCCCTTGCAGTGAGTGGAAAGGACTTTCCCAGACCGTTGACGTACGATCTGTTCTTGAATACAGTCTTACAGCTTGGCGGGACTTTCGAAAAGGCGGTTATCGGCCAGGTGAAAGACAACATATACTACGCTTCCTTGCACTTACAGGACAGAAACGGTCAGCTGCATGTTATTGATGCGCGTCCTTCAGACTGTTTGGTGCTTGCAGTGAAGAAAGGCTTTCCGATATTCGTGGAAGATGCCGTTTTCATGGAAAGCTCTATTGATTTGAGCAGTCTTCAGGCCGATGCTCTTCACCAGGGTCAAGAAGAAGACAATGATAGCTTCAAGAAATTCGTTGAAAACCTTGACATCGAAGAACTGAAAAAACACTTCAGAAGAGACCAGGATAATGAGACTAGCTGAGTTCATACCATTCTTCAATCGAAGACTCGAACAGTTTCTAGATGGGTTGCCGGTCGCCGGACCCTTGAAAGAGGTCGTTTCTTACACTCCTCTATCAGGGGGAAAGAGACTTAGAGCATATCTTATCTGGGAGCTCTCAAAGGTTACGGCTTTTGGAGATGAAAACTCCATGACAGTCGGCATGGCTGTCGAACTCTTCCACAGCGGAAGCCTCATCCACGACGACTTACCTGAAATAGACAACGACAGTATTAGGCGTGGTCAGCCTTCTAGTCATGTGAAGTTCGGCGAGTGCAAAGCCATACTTGCCGGGGACTATCTTATGTTGTTACCTCAAAGACTCCTCTCTTCTCTGAACCTCGACTGTGATTTCAAACAGACTTTGATCAAACTATGGCATGAGACTTCGCTGAAAGTTGTTGAAGGCGAATTTGAAGATGTGTTTCCCCAAGAAAGATCCAGAGAACATATGGAGAGAATTCATGCCGCAAAGACCGGCGCCCTTTTCGGCTTCTGCTTCGCGGCTCCATTTGTGGTAGAGAGCGAACAGAGGCTCAATGAGATGCATCGATTAGGCTTAAAATTCGGTAAGCTATTTCAGTTTTTGGACGACATAAAAGACGTAACCTCCACAGAGCGAGAACTCGGAAAGACTCCGGGAAAAGACGGAATCCAAGACAAACTGACCATTCTTTCATTTGAATCGATTGAAAGTGCTCAGTCAAGAGTTGAAGGGATGTTTCATAAGCTTCTAGAAGAAATATCCGTCTTCACAGATCTAAAGAGCGAGATGGTGGAAATCTACGACCTCATCACGAGAAAATAAGCTAAAACCCAAGAAACCTTGATTTCAAGGCTCTTCTGAAATCGTTTGCGTCTGAGTATCTCTTCTCTGCAACCAGAGACATTGATTTGTCTAGAATGCGCCTCGCTTTTCTTGTGAACTCATCAAATAAAAGCGGAATTCCTTTCATTCTATCTGTCGAAGGAACTGGATCTCTTCCACAAAGAAGGAAGTATAGAATCCCTCCTACAGAATAGACATCCCATGAAGAACTGGGACGCGAGGACGAAAAGAACCTCTCAGGACAGGCATAACTCAGGGAGACCACTTTCGAGAGAGAGTTGATAAGGTAGACATCCTTCAGACAGGCCGCACCAAAATCCATCACCTTGATTTTACCGTAGTCCGTCATCATCACGTTTGTTGGTTTTAGATCACTGTGAATATAGCCTCTATTGTGAATAGATGCGACTCCCTTCAGAATCTCATCGATTACTTCATAAGCCCTCGAATCCTCCATTGCCCCATCTGCTCTTACTGCATCTCTCAAGGTCTTTCCGCTTACGAACTCCATAACGTAGTAGGCGGTGTTGTTTTCTGTGAAAAGATCAAGAACCTTCACAACCCTATCATCTTCGATTTTGGACAGAATAGTGAACTCCTCTGAGAAAGAAGAAAGTTTCTCATAATATACATCCTTCAGATCACTGTCTACTGGCTTTACATTGTTGTTTTCTCTTTCAACACCTCTTGGAAAGAACTCCTTCACGGCCACTTTAGTTCCCATGTGAAAATCCGAGCACAAATAGGTCAGCCCGAACCCGCCCCTCCCCAATGGCTCGATCACTCTGTAGCGCTTCTTCAAAATCGTCCCTTCGCCGAGGTAGTATTCTATTATGATCACCTCTAGTAGAATAATATCATCATTGCAAGAAAAGGCGGTAGACAAATGGTAGTTGATTTTCACTGTCATTCCGATCATTCGGACGGAACTGACCCGGTTACGATAGTAGTTGAGAAGGCTCATGAAAAAGCTATATCTGTTCTTTCTATCACAGATCACGATACGCTTTCCGGTCAGAAAGATGCTGCAGAGCTTTCTTCGAAGATGGGTATTGCTTACGTAAAAGGAGTGGAGATTGGTTGTGATTTTCACGAGACTCTGGATATATTGGGTTACGGAATGGTTTCTACAGAAGACTCAATCGAAAAACATCTTGAACAGATACGACTAAAGAGGAACCTAAGAAATACAAGGATTCTCTATAAGTTGCGTTCACTTGGAATCGATATAACTGATGAAGAGCTGGAAAGCTCGTTTCCGGGCGAGAGTCTTGGAAGGCCTCACATTGCAAGCCTGATTGTCAAGAAGGGTTACGCAGAATCAAATGAAGATGCCTTTGAAAGATTCATTGGCAAATACGGAATTGCATATATTGAGAAGGAGAGGCTGTCAATAAAGTCAGCGATTGAACTTATCCTTTCTGCAAAGGGGATTCCGGTCCTTGCTCATCCTATTTCCATGATGCTTAATCGAGAGGATACAGTGGAGATGATTAAGAGAATGATGTCCTACGGATTGAGAGGGATCGAGGTTTTCTACAAGGTGTACGATCTAGAGACGAGAAACGAGCTTCTTCAGATTTCCGAAGATCTGGGGTTGCTTGCATCGGGAGGCAGCGACTACCATGGAGAGCACAAAAAGAATCTGGAGTTGGGCATAGAGATTCCAGACGACATTGTTTGCAGATTTCTTGAGTCGCTATCTGCGGACGATAAAGCTCCTCAAAAGTCTCAATAGCGTTTTGAGATCGGTGTGAAGAGATCGGAAGAGCATACCTGAATCTTTTGCTGTGTCCTTTAAGTGCAGCGGAAAGCGGTTCTTCGAGGCGCTCTCTTTCAAAGTGAAGCTTCATCTCTTCAGCACGGCTAAACTGGCGAGAACCTTCTTTCTCGACCGATCAGCGACCTAAGTCATTCATGCTTTCCGACTTGCCAGAAGTAGACTCAGTCATCTTTGTTACTAGAAAGTATGGAATAACTGGCCAAAGCTATCGAAGCAAGTTTTGAAGGAGCGGAGTCGGCTCTGGAAACAATGACGATGGGCGCCGCAGCTCCGAGAATCAGCCCCGCAATTGTTCCGCCTGCAAGGTATACTGCCGATTTTCCCAAGATGTTTCCGCTTACGATATCCGGAACAACAAGCAGATCTGCCTTTCCTGCAACTGGACCAGATATCCTCTTAATCTCTGCTGCTATAATCGATAGTGCGTTATCCATTCCTAGAGGTCCATCCACATCGCACCCGGTGAGCTGTCCTCTTTGAGACATCTTCGAGATAACCGCAGCATCAAGCGTTTCCGGCATATCTTCATTTACAACTTCTACAGCAGCAACCAATGCCACTCTTGGTCTTTCGTACCCGATGGACTTCAGAAAGGCGACCGCGTTCTCAATTATCGATACTTTTGTCGGCAAATCTGGTCGGATCACCATACCGCCATCAGTAACAAAAACCACCCTATCAAGTACCGGAACATCTAGAGCCGCAACATGGCTCAGAACTTTCCCCGATCTCAGACCCCAATCCTTGTTAAGAACAGCCTTGAGCAGTGTCGATGTCTTGACAAGGCCTTTCATAACAATGTCGGCGTCTCCTGACCTCACAAGTCTAATACCCTTCTCGCAGGCTTCTTCGGGAGTTGACGCATTGATTACTTCACCATAGAGTCCCTCTTCACTGAGAATAGCTCTAGTCTTTTCTTTTTCTCCAACCAGAAAAGGCTTCGCTATTCCTTCATCGGATGCAAGTTTAAGAGCCCTGATGGCCTCGCGGTCGTCAGAACCAACAAGAACTACCTTTCGTGGCCCCCTTGCTTTAGCCAAAGAAATCATCTCAGAAAAATCTCTCAACTGAAACCCTCCTCGCTTTTACTACTTTCGTTATAAGTATAGCTCATGATTGGAGAATTCTATGCAAACCGTGTACTGAACGGAGTTATCTCTCTAGCCAACGAGAATGAAGGTTATATCCTTTGACATTTAGGGCAGAAGAAGATCTTGCCCCAAATAATCCTTTCTCTCAATCCTTCTGCCTCATCTAGGGCAGAGGGCTCACCATAGGTAGTTCTTCCGATTTTCGTCGTGTATTCACCAGCTTTTCCAAACAGGTCTCTTTCAGTTTCCCTACCACCGTTGTCGGCCACGTTCTTGAGCACGTTCTTTATGGAGTTTAATAGCCTTTACCTTTGGATAAGCTCCGCAGTCCATAAGATATCCTGCAAAGTGCCGTTACCAAAACCCGGTATTCGCTGTTCGGTTGCCAAAATGCCTTTAGACTGAGCTCCTCGGACTTCTCAGTCTCGAAGATACTGATCGATCATCTTCGAAGGGTCCTCCATTTTGTCGAGAAGAGCATTAACATTTGACTTAATAATGTCGCTGAACCTGCCGAGAATACCCATTTTCTCCTCCTTTGACACTTCTCATGCGTAAAGGCAAGGGATTCTTGGGTGATTAAACCGAAGTCCATTTCTGGTATCGGAGTATGACCCCAAGTTCAGGGCTGTGCCATCAGCCCGTCCCTAGGCAGAGCACATTAGCTCCTAGGGCTGGCAGACTATCGCTTGCGCTAAACCATCTCCCACAGTTGCGGAAATAATATCTATCGCTCCCAACCTATCCCGGTGGGTTTTAAATCCGCAACCGCCCACATATTTTCTATCGTTGGCTTTGTTGCGTTTACCGCATTTTCGGGGCAGTGAGAATCGCCGCAAATATACTCGTCTTTCTTTCCCCAAAAGTCTACTCTTTCGGCTATCAACTGCAAGAAAACGGTTTTCTCAAGCCGCTAGCCTTTCTCGAGACGGACAACAGTCTCCACATGCCACGTTTGAGGAAACATGTCAAAGGCCTTTATCGAAGAGATTTTGAATCCTGCTTTTACTAACCTGGAAACATCTCTCGCAAGAGTAGCCGGATCACAGGAAACATAGAATATCATAGAAGGATTAACCTTTTGGAGCAGTACAATATCATCGCCGACTCCGGACCTAGGAGGATCAAGGATTATCGTCGAGAAGTGGGTCTCGGTCGACTTCAAGTATTCAATGGTATCGCTCATAATCAGGTCAGCGCCGAACATTCCATTGATGTTCGAATTAGCTTTGAGAGCCTTTACTGAAATTGGATTTGATTCTACGGATGTGACGTTCTTCATCTGGCTGCCAATAGTGATGGAGAAGGTTCCTATCCCGCTGTATAGATCAAGAAGTGAATCGCCTTGAGATGACCCAAGTTCGCAAGATATGTGCCTAATAATCGACTCTGTTATTTGGAGATTATTCTGAAAGAATGCAGCAGGAGGAACCTCGAATCTCTTTCCAAAAAGCTCCTGTTCGAGGAGACCTTCTCCAAAAAGCGTTCTCGAAACCCCACGCATAACAACCCTGTCATTTGCGTTCATGAGATGTACAAGAGTAGTTACCTCTCCAAGTCTATTCTTCACCTCATGAACCAACCTGCTCTCATCAGGGAGATGCTCACCCTTCGTAACCAGTATTGCCATTATCCCGCTTCCATTACCCCTGAGAATTAGGTGCTTGAGTTCGCCTTTGCCGTTCGCCTGGTTATAGGGTCTGACTGAGCTTCTTCTCAAAATGCCTTCCATAAAGGCCCTCACCTTTTCAAAACCTTCAAGACCCAATACACATCCTTGACAGCTAACCGGTGACTTGCTTTTTCTTCTGTAAAGCCCAAGAGAGAGTCCGTTTTTTCCCTGAAAACAAACATACTCCATTTTCAGTCTGTAATTGATCTCCTTCGGTGAAGCGACTATATCGAACTCGTCTAGATCGATCTTGCCAACTCTGCCGAACTGCTCCGCAATGACCTTCTTCTTCCATAAGAGCTGCTCCGGGTATTCCAGAGTCTGCCAATCACAACCCCCACATGTCGGAAAGCTTCTACAGAGTCTCTCTCTTCTTGAATTTGAAGGTGTTATGATCTTCTCAACTTTCATCAGGCGAAAATCGCTCTTCCCCTTCTTTCTGCTAGCAAGCACAGCTTCTCCGGGATAACCGGCATCAAGCAGGGCAACCTTCCCGTCTTTTGTCCTGGCAAGTGAGAACCCACCTGCGATAAGCTTTTCGATCCTCAGTTCTTCCATCACATACTGTCGGGAGCCTCAACGCCAAGAAGCTCCAGCCCGCTTTTGAGAATATTCTGAAGCGCCTTGCACAAAGCTAATCGAGCCCCCGACAAAGCCGGATTCGCGGGATCGACAATTATGTTTTTGTTGTAGTATGCGTGAAAAGCTCTTGATATATCCTCTAGATAGGAAGTCAGGCGATTCGTCCTGTAATCGGCAACTACTGAATCAAGTATTTCAGGGAAGATGGTCAGCAATTTTATAATTCTTCTGTCATCCTGACTGTCAAGCAATTCTAGAGAATCGCCTGAAACAGCTACGCTCTTCTCCTGTGCAGTCCTGAAGACGTTGCTTATTCTTGCATTTGCGTACTGGACATAGAATACCGGGTTGTCATTGGACTTCTGTCTTGCCAGGTCAATATCGAACAGCATGTGAGTATCGGGATCAAACATCGCAAAGAAATACCTCGTCGAATCGACACCGACCGCTTCTACAAGTTCATCGAGTGTCGTGAATTCACCTCTTCTAGTTGACATCTTGACAACTTCGCCCTCTCTCTTCAGGTTCACATACTGGTGAATTATCACATTGAGGAAATCGTCTTCAATTCCGAGAGCTTTCATTGCGGCCTTCATTCTAGGTATGTGACCCATGTGATCCGCTCCCCAAATGTCGAAAACTTTCTCGAAATTCCTTTGATGCTTATTGTAGTGGTATGCAATATCGGTCATGAAGTACGTGTTTGTCCCGTTAGATCTGACTAGAACCTTATCGTCATCTTCAACAAAACTTGAGACTCTTAGCCACTTTGCACCTTCTGATTCATATGTAAGTCCCTTTCGATCTAGAATCTCAATGACTGATTTCACAGTTCCATCTTCAATTAGCGAACTCTCAAAAAACACGTTGTCAAATTCCACTCTCAATGTCCTCAAGGTTCCAAGAATATCTTCAAGCATCTTCCCAAGAGCGTACTTCTTGAAGTAACTCTCAGAGTCGTCATTCCAGACACCTTTGAAGTGCTCACCTACTTCTCCAGCAAGATCTCGCGCAATGTCAATTAGGTACCCTCCCTGGTAGCCATCTTCAGGAAGCTCCTCTTCCAGACCGAGGAGTTGATTATACCTTACCCAAAGAGATCTCCCAAGAAGCCCTATCTGTCGACCGGCATCATTTATGTACATCTCTTTCTGAACCCTGAAACCCCTTGAAGAGAAGACCCTGCATAGAACATCACCGAATACTGCCTGACGACCATGGCCAACAGTGAAGGGACCGGTTGGATTTGCACTTGCGAATTCGAGTTGAATGCTTGTTTCGCCTGTCTTTTTCCAGAAATCCGGAGTTTGAAGAATGTTCTCCAAGACCGATGAAACATATTTCGAAGAGAAATCAACATTTATGAACCCCGAACCAGCTACCTCAACTCTGCTGTAATCTAGCTCCTTGCTGAGACTCTCCGAAATCAATGTGGCAATTTCTCTCGGGCTTTTCTTGAGAGTCTTTGACAGCATGAAAGCAACATTTGTCGATAAATCCCCAAATCCCTCAGGAGGCATCTCGATCTTGAAGTCAATCGTCTCGTCTTCAATGGCGAACTCCCTAATTGCATTTTTTACTGAACTTTCCAACTTCTCCTTGAACACCGGGCACCTCCGAATTAGGGCAATATACCTTAGCATACAAAAGCATAACACCGCATTGTTGTGATATGGTTTAATCCACGTTTCCTCGAGCCAATAAACGCAATTGAAAGCCGGAACTTATATATGTATTATATTAGAGATAACCAAAACAAGGAGGGTTAAGATGGGCGTAAACTTAAAAGGGAGAAGCTTTTTGACGCTACTTGATTTCACAAGCGACGAGATTCGTTATCTTCTGGATGTAGCCAGACAGGTTAAGGTCGAGAAGAGAGCCGGAACACCAACCGTCAGATTTGCAGGGAAGACTCTGGCAATTGTCTTTGAAAAGCGCTCCACACGAACAAGAACTGCATTCGAGACTTCCTTCGGAGAAGAAGGTGGGCATGCTGTCTTTCTTTCGAAAGACGACATTCATCTGGGAGTGAAAGAAGACCTTAAGGATACCGCACGAGTCCTGGGAAGAATGTTTGATGCGATAGCTTTCAGAGGCTTCAAACAGGAAACCGTTGAAGTGCTATCTCAGTGGTCAGGCGTTCCCGTGTACAACGGCCTAACAGATCTGTACCATCCAACTCAGATTCTCGCCGATTTCATGACGATTGAAGAGACACTCGGGACTTTGAAGGGGCGAAAACTCGTCTTCGTTGGCGATTCCAGAAACAACATGGCCAACTCTCTTATGATAGGTTCTGCGAAGATGGGTTTGCATTTCGTTGCATGCGGCCCAAAGAGCCTTCACACAGACCCGGCGATAGTTGATAAGTGCAGGGAGCTTGCGAAAGAGTCTGGAGCTAAAATTGAGGTTACTGAAGACGTGGAGAAGGCACTGATGGATGCCGATGCGGTTTACACCGATGTTTGGGCATCTATGGGAGAAGAAGCAAAGCTGCAGGAAAGAATAGCCCTTTTGAAGCCCTATCAGGTAAATGCCGAGATGATGAGAAAGACTGGAAAGGCGGAGACGATCTTCCTTCACTGCCTCCCCGCAGTCAAAGGAAACGAAGTGACTGAAGATGTCTTTGAGAGTCCCATTTCAAGAGTCTTTGAAGAAGCCGAGAACAGAAAGCACACAATTAAGGCAGTTATGATAGCCACACTGCTATAGGGGGAAAAATGAAGAGAATCGTTGTTGCAATAGGTGGCAATGCTCTAAATAAACCAAACGAAAAACCAACTGCAGAAATTATGGAGAAGAACCTCCTCTCAACTACCTCTTATCTCGCAGATCTTGTAGAGGAAGGTTATGAACTGATAATCACACACGGAAACGGCCCGCAGGTTGGCAACTTGTTGGTTCAACAGGATATGTCAAAAGACGTATTCCCTCCTTTTCCGATCGATGTAAACGATGCAATGACTCAGGGATCTATCGGCTACTTGATTACTCAGACCCTGAACAATGAGCTTCTGAAGCGAGGCAAAAGAAGAGACATTGCGTGCGTTCTGACTCAAATCGTAGTAGATAGGGAAGACGAGGGATTCCTGCACCCTTCAAAGCCGGTCGGACCGTTCTATGATGAGAAGACCGCTAAGGAACTTGAAAGAACCAAAGGCTGGACTGTGAAAGAAGATGCGGGTAGGGGTTTTCGTCGTGTAGTCCCCTCTCCGATACCACTTGATGTGCTGGAGATTGAACCGATACGAGAGATGATCAACGATGGGACAATTGTTGTAGCGGCAGGCGGTGGAGGAATTCCGGTTGCTCGAGATGAGAGGGGAATGATAAAAGGTGTAGAGGCGGTCATCGATAAAGATAGAGCGTCCGCACTGCTTGCGAAACTGATTGATGCCGATGCCTTAGTAATTCTTACCGGTGTCGACCACGCATACATCAACTTTGGAAAGAAAGACCAAAGAGAACTGAGGGTAGTTACTGTCGAAGAAGGTAAAATGTTGATCGATGCCGGTCACTTCGCAAAGGGAAGCATGCTGCCGAAAATAGAATCAGCAATTGAATTTGCTTCAAGAACGGGAAAGGAAGCAATAATAACCTCTCTGGAGAAGGTCGACCAGGCACTTAGGGGAAAGTCGGGCACAAGGATTATTCCATAAAAAGAAGCCGGGTATTTCCCGGCTTCGCCGTTCACTTTCAAACACAATGTGATATAATGTGTTATACGAATGATTGAAAGGGGTGACGACAGTGCGTGGACAAGAAACGAGAGAGAGAATTATGGAAGCCGCTATACAGGTGATCGCTGAGGAAACAATTGAGGGACTGAGCACACGAAAGGTTTCAAGCATCGCAGAAGTCAATCTTGCTGCAATTCACTATCACCATCGCTCCAAAGAGGGAATGCTCATAGATCTATCCAGGCACATTCTGAACAACTACGTACTTCCAAGACTCGAACCACTCATCGATCAAGCCAAACAACCCGTTGAGATTGCCAGGGATCTCTATGCCGAGGTGCTAAAGCTTTATTCCGAAAGATCTGACATAATGGTTTCTCTTGTTTATCTTTGGCTTCATGGAATGAAGAACAAAAGGGTAAGAGAGATTCTAATCAACGCAAGAGCCGACTTCTACGATAGAGTCGAGAGGGCTCTAGGAGCTTCTATGTCCATGAGAAGAGCTTCCAAGGTATCCCATCGCCTCTTAACTTACATGGCGGGCAAGGTTATGGAGATGTCCGTCGATGGAGAGATGTCCGACGAAAAAGAAGTAGATGAGATAGCAAAACTCCTTTCATGAACTTGTCGGTATGAGGATTATTCATCACTAAAGCAGATACAAATATCGCCATTCCTGACAAGGAGCAGGAAAAGACTTTGTTTATCAGTTAAGAAATCCTAGGTTCAGCTGCATCCCCACGAAACTGTAAGCAGGAAAAGGGTTGAAAGAGGCGAGATCATCCTTGATTTCCCACTTCAGTGTGCCGGCCAGTTCAATACTTTCAATATTCACAAAGTAGAACTTCTTGTCAATATCCAGTCTTCTCCTCGCTGAGAACCCCACAGAGGTGTAGCTTTTCTTTTCAGTCTCACCGGCTACCTTCTGAAATCTTCCCAGAGTGGCACTGACAGTACTCAAATAGTTGTCAAAGAATACTTCTGTTTTCAGTTGCCCACCAAGGAAGGATGCGTCAGGCGCAGAATATTCATACAGGCCGCTAACTTCCAGATACACAACATTGAAGTCATATCCTAACTCTGCAACCACCCTCGCTTCCTCCAGTGAAGAAAATGAGACGCGGGACGCGACATGAAAGTTGCCATCGTAGCCAAGAGTGAAGTATGAACCCTCATCGATGAACCAACCGGCCTCTAGAAAGGGAAGTATGCCGATCCTCAATCCCACATCTTTGAAACCCAGCATAGCCTTCACCGATCCGGGAGACAGTATTCTTGAAGAGTGAGTTGATCCAAATGACATCACAGAAATTAAAAAAAACACGATCACCATAATATATACTCTTCTCATAGGACACCTCTTTATTGAAAGCACATATTCAGTATACAACACAAAGCAGATCAAATCTTCTCAGCTCTGGAGGCGCGCCAATATGGAAAAGACTAGGCTATGGATTCTTGGATACTTCATTGCGATATTCTCCACACTATTTCTCTTTCCAATGACCTCGCGGGTCATCGGACTTGCTTTTCTTTTCTCTCTAATAATTAGTGCACCATCCGCATTCGTTACAAAGAAAACATCGAAGACTGCTCTTGGAATCATTACTGGAATGGTATTGCTATTCTTCTTATTCTTTCTTGTGTACAGCGCCATTCCGATTACGATCAACGGAATCCGTAGTATTGCCACTGAGATGGATGCCCTCTTCATGGACGGAAGTTTTGAAGAGTGGCTCGAAAGACTTCCTCCGTTTATTGCAGATTCCGTTACGGACCTTGCCCAGAGAGCTTCACAATTGTTAACTGGTGGTGCTATTGAACTGGGAAGATATGTTGCCTCAAACATTACATCATGGATTACCGGGATTATTCTCATGATAGTAGCGGCCTTCGTGATTGCAAGAAGAACCGGAATCTTGAGAAGGAAGGTTCCTATTATCTTCCCCAGCTGCGATCAATCCAGGGTAACCGGTTTTCTCAATTCTCTGTACACTGATTTTCAGACCTATGTCGCTGGCCAGGTTCTAATATCGGTAATCGAAGGAATTATGATAGGTGCAGGTGCAGCGATTGTGGGAATCCCGAACGCTCTCTTCCTGGGACTTCTTGCAGGAATGACGAATTTCATACCCTTCTTGGGAGTTGTTGTAACAACTATCCCGATGCTGCTTCTCGGCTATGTTCAAAACGGCATCTGGGGTGTTATTGGTGGAGCGATTGTGCTCTTGATAGCAAATCAGATAGATATGTGGCTGCTTTCACCAAGAATTCTCTCTCATCGTGTTAAGATAAACTGGTTTGTTATTCTGGTATCGCTGGTGGCTTTTGGAGAGCTTATCGGAATTTTCGGCGTATTGTTCGCCGTGCCTCTGATACTCTTCATAAAGCGATTCTGGAAGGAGTTTATCATAAAAGAGAGGAGTGATCATGATTGGGAATCTACGATAGAGACTGGTACAAAGAAAGTCAAAGAGGAGAATCCCCAACTCCAGGAAGAAAACCAGACAAATTCACAAGAGGATTGATCCTGGGACTGATAGTTGGCTTCGTGATCGGATTTCTTGTCTTTGGATTTATCTGAGACAGCTCATGCAATTCAAAAAGAAAGCTGTAAAGGCCTTTTTCGGCTGCGCACTGGGCACCGTGAGAGATCGTTGTCAAGGGCTTCGCTTCTAGAATAGCCGCCGGACGCTTAATTGAAGAAGCTGAGCGCTTTGAAGCCCAAGATCCCTTGACCGTGAGCAGTCCTCCTCCAGGAAGAAACCGGTTGCACGTAACAAGATGCAAGTTACAGGGATAGAAGAGAGAAAGGCTCACTCGTCGACGGAGAACTTTATCTCACTGCGAACAGCGGCTCTTATGGCTCATCATTACCTAGATGATCTCTATATGGCTCTCAAACATTTCGTTCCTTATTTCAAGGATCGTTATTATCGTCAAACAAAAAACTGCTTCGCAATCTCTACACTTTTGATCTAAATTCCCACTTGATGGGGGCCCTCTCGCTATGGGGTGTGTGCTCTCATGAAAACAGGGACTGACCGGTTCCTTTGATCTATACCGTTTTTCACCCCTTTTGTACTGTCAGTAACGATACCGTAAAGGATCTGCTTCCTCTTCCTGCTCTTGGTAGTCCCGAATATGGTTTTTCTCGAATTGAAGCCTGCCGATCTTGATTTTCAAACCTCTGAACTCTACGCGCGCTCGGAATCTTACCCCTCTAGATATACTTAATTCGGCATCTAGCCTCTTCGTTGAATTCAGAAAACGCTGACCATTGAAGGCTCGGGCGGCTTTGCAGCGACAGCAGACATCTGAGCTTCATGGGCTTGCTCGCCCGGTCCCACCACAACCTAGAAGATATAAGATACATAAGGCCTTATTTCGAAAATCGGTTTGTCATAACCACCGTTCTTCTTGAAATAACCTCCGAAATAAATCGAGAAATCGCTTCCGAAAGTGAAGTCCCTGTAAGGAATCATTATGTTAAGTTTCATGATATTTGCATTTACGGTCTCACCGACGGGGCCACTCCAATCTTCCGGATTAGTAAACTGACCGGGGTCGTCTTCAGGTTCTTCCATGTTCAAGTATGGTGTCTTAAGAGTAACCTCTCCCTGTTTGAAATGATCATAAACGAAGGAGATCGAAAGCCCGTTAGTCATTATCGCACTTGCCATAAGAGAAAAACCTTTCAGATCAGGGCCATATTTGAAGCCGAGCGGATAGTCCGTGAAATCCCTGCTTCCGGGAAGTTCGGATTTTGTGTAGATTCTGTTTGTAAATGTGAGAAGCGGCTGCCAGCGATTGTACATCCACGTGTCTGTATGATAGAGCTCCACAGAGGCAAGAAGCAACGTTCCCTTTATATCCGTCGCGTATCTAAGACCCCCACCATAAGCCAGGGCCGTTGGTTTGCCACGCGCTCCGGCCTCTGTCGAACCGAACGAAACGTCATCGATGGCGATTTCCCCGTAGACCTCGATTCCCTTAAACGGCGCTAGAGAAAAATCGAGCGAAGCCATGACGTTGGAGAAATCTTCACCGTAAGTATTGTGGAAGATGATGAATGGGTTGGCATCGTTCAGATCGGGGTGCTTCCCACCGACAACATTGATCTCGCCTACCCCGACCCTTCCCCAGCTTGCAAACTGAACATCGAACCGATGCCCGATGATCGTCTTCGCTCCTTCAGTGTATGGTCTTCTTTGATTGAGATCCCACACCTTTCCCTGCTTTATCCATTCTTCATCGTTCAGGAGAGAAGTCGGGGTAATGACCAGAAAAGAATACGTGAACCGGCCGTTTTTCCAGAGGGGAGTAGTATATGAAGAAGAGATATTATCGTAATAAGATGACGCATCGCTTATTGCAAGCCCATTTCTCATCGGACCCCAGGCAAGTTTATATCTACCTAGAGAAGCGTAGAAGCTTTCATTTGCGTAGGTTACATAGCCGAAAGTAGGCCAGCTCATATCGAGCGCCTCGATTTTTCCTTCAAAAAGCTCCACTGGAAAATTCATGTAGGGCTTCGAATCAAAATTATCGCCGTGACTGATGTAACTCCGATAGTCTTTTGGAATATCGAGATTTATATACCCTGTGATATGGTCGGATACTTCGCTTTCAAAACCCAGTACAAGCCAGGGCTTAAGAGTATCATAACGGTATCTCAAGTAAAGTGGAACCACGGATTTTAGCCAGCCCTTCTCCTTGAAAGGCTCGAAATTGTGGATGAGGAACTGTGGAGTAACTCTCAAGTGGATTTCTGTTCCTGGAGAAGTCTTCACAACGGGCTGCTTAAGCTGGACTGAAGCAAAACCCTCAGGAATCCCTGTATTAGGTGTAAAGAGCGTCTTTCCTTCAATCAAGTTTCTGCCCAAAAATAAGTCATATTGATCTGTACCCTTGAATATCAACGTACCCTGGCTTGCAAGAATTGCCATCGACAACACCATGAAAAACAGCAAAACAATCTTCTTCATGGAATTACCTCCCTAAAATAGTGAAAAACCTTTGATGAAACCCACGTTAATCCAGAAATCAATGTGATCGGCGAAAATTACTTTACCGCCAGCAAAAAGCGCTGTATCTGGGCAGTATGCGAAGAAACAAGTCAAAGACAGAATCAGAGATCTGTTGATCGGGTTCTTTGGACCGTACCAGTTCTGGTCAAAAGGTGGCTCATAAGGAGAATCGATATTGGCTGAGCCAGTTCTGAGAAGCTCCGCCTTGACGCTAAGAGATATATTCTGACTCTCGTACTCGATGCCGACAAGGCTCAACGTTGAGTCAGGTCCAAAAGGAAATCCAAAAAAACCAGTGATAACTGGCCAAGAATCAAGATGCAAGACATTGAACCGGTATTGATAAGTGAACTTGCCGATGCTTATACCCCTATTGTAGAGATAGGTGGTTGCGTGGTAGTGTTCCATCCGCACTCTAAGTCCGCCGCTATTCAGAAGTGTTTGATCTCTGACTTCGTTCTCCGCTTCAGTGAATCTCAGTCCGGAATAGGGCAAGCCATCAGATATTTTCCATGAAAAACCTGCAAGCCAACCAAAGGCCGTGGGATTTGAATTAGGACTCTCCGTCGAAAGTCTGAAATCATCAAGTGTAAACTCACCGTAGGCAATAGCGCGGTCAATCTTAACCTCTGCCGCTATGGTTGCAGTTACGTTTGAATGATCCTGATAGGTATGATGATAGATTAGAAAAGGCCCAATATCCTGCAGATCAGGATAGACACCGTAAACGAGATTTTCTTCGCCAAAAGTGACCTTGAGATTGTCGTTCATATATCCGAACCGGTGACCAAGAAGTGTCTTGGGTCCCCCGCTAACTGTTCTGTCGGAAGATATAACAAAGAAATTATAAAGATACTCTCCTGATTTGGCTTTTCCATTCAACTCAATCCACAGGTGATCAAAATACGGCGGAGTATTTGAGAGAACAAAACTGTAAGTAGAACCACCAAGACTCAGTTTTCGCCTGCCCAAAGAGATCAGCGAATTCTCATCTCTTCTCTCGAAGTAACCGAGCCTGGGAAAATTCATGTCTACCGAAGGAAGGAAATTTGTCGTCGACAGCGGGAGATTCGAGAACCAGTTGCCCATCAAGTAATCGGAAAACTCCTGTCTCAGATCCATATTCAAATACAGCCTTGACTTCCCCAGGGAAATCTGCATGCCGCCCGAGAAGATTGCAGGAACACTCAAATAGCGATTAAGGTCTTCCAGGCTTGGCTTGTAGCTGTTGCTGACTGCAGGAAAGCTGTTAAACGACAGTGATGGTGACAGAATCACATGAAGTCCAGTGCTCCCAAGAGCCAATAGTGGTATGATAAGCATCAAAAGCAGCGCACGTTTTTTCGACAAGAGATTCACCCCCACTAGAATTCTACACCAGGAGGTTTGATATTCAGTGCGTGTTTCTCTTTTTAGAGCCTCTTCCAGCATCCGTGAGATCTTTACAGAAATATTCATATATTCAAATCTCAGCATCACCGCTCTCTTTAGTCAGCTTTTTTACAGCAAAGGCTTTTCTGCAATAGAGATCGGGATTCTGATGGCCGTCACTCCTACCCTCTCAATTATTGCAAATCCTTTTTGGTTCAGGCAATCAAGCAGGACAGGCGGACCAACTGTCATGGGAATGGTCTCTATTGTCTCGGCAGTCTCTGTCTGGGCAGTTTTCTTCTCACCAACCTTTGAAACTTCATTGATCGCAATGTGTTTCTTCTCATTCTTTGTTGTGAGCATAATACCTATCGCTGAGTCTGTGGTCGTTCCTTCTTTGAGAAACAAAGGCAAACGCTTTGATCGCGTGAGATTGTTCGGAACGGTTGGCTATTCCTTTACCGCCCTTATCTCGGGAATAGTATTGAAGTACGGATTTGTCTTTTTCTTCATAATGGCCACAGTGTCATTTTCTACAGTAGCCTTGGTTAGTAGAGCCTATCCGACTGGCCGGAAGCTAAAAAGGACAGATGAAGAGACCGATCGTTCTTCTTTGCCACTTCAGTTTTACCTGCTTGTACTTGCCGGTGTCGCATCCATTACTATTGGAGCCTTCGGATCAACTTTTCTGCCTGTTTTGACTAGTGAAAGGGGCTTCAGTGTTTCCTCAGCAGGGTTCGCATTTTCGTTGATGGCTTTTTCGGAAGTTCCCTTCCTTTTCTTCGCAGAAAATTTGGTTGAGAGACTGGGTAACACGCGCCTTCTTGTGATAGGAATCTTTGCAACTGGTCTTCGATGGTTTTTGACATCTATGGCGACTTCTTTTCCCATCTTTCTTCTTCTTCAAATGCTTCACGGCATAAACTACATCGTAGTCTATTACTCTGTCATGAATTACATTCACACTAGATTTGAAGCCAGCAAAGTCACCAGGGCGCTCACAATCTACTGGATGTCGACTACCGGACTGAGCTATCTTCTTGGCTCCGTACTTGGCGGGGTGCTCATTCGTACATTTGGGATTGTAAGAGTGTACAACGCTACAGGAATAACCGGTATGGCGATTGCCATCTTCTTCTCGTTGATATTTGCAGCGTTTCACAAACGAACTGCCTTCACAAAGCGTTAACTCTAATGCCGATAAATACGGTATACTTAAAATACATAATTTCGATTGAGGGTGATACAGTGAAAGGGAAGAACCGCATAAAGCAAACAATGATAGATATCTCTATGGACATAGACGCCTATCTTGAGAAGGACCCGACAGCTTCAGGTAAATGGCACATAATTCTCTTCTCTGCGGGTTTTCACGGCCTCTTGCTATACAGGATTTCTACCCTTTTCAGGAAAAACAAGCTTGGTTTCCTCGCCAGAGGCTTACATTACGTTTCAAGGATACTTTATTCAATGGACATTCACCCTTCAGCTC
The DNA here is from genome assembly GCF_002752635.1 of Mesotoga sp. Brook.08.105.5.1. Taxonomy (NCBI): domain Bacteria; kingdom Thermotogati; phylum Thermotogota; class Thermotogae; order Kosmotogales; family Kosmotogaceae; genus Mesotoga; species Mesotoga sp. Brook.08.105.5.1. The sequence continues at coordinate 69,473 of NZ_AYTW01000006.1, read as the reverse complement.
GAATAGAAGGCGGCGTTGTAATTGATCATGGTGTGGGCGTTGTTATAGGCTCGACAGCTTCAGTGGGAACTGGAACGCTGATATATCAAGGAGTTACTTTAGGCTCAAAGAACGTGATGAAGGGAAAGCGTCACCCGGATATTGGCCGAAATGTTGTACTTGGGGCGGGGGCGAAGATTCTTGGCCCGATATATGTGGGAGACAATTCTAAAGTCGGAGCGAACAGCGTGGTGCTTGAACACGTCCCTCAAGACTCTCTTGTTACCGGGATACCGGGGAGAGTCCATAGGATATCTGAAAGACTGGGATCACGACAATGAAAACTGTTGATTCTTTAATAGGTAACACCCCGATCATTAGGCTTCGATCTCTCGGAGATGCTTCATCGATAATGCTTAAAATTGAGAAAAATAATCCCGGAGGAAGCATAAAGGATAGAACGGTGCTTGGAATGATTCTTGAAGCCGAGAGAAGTGGCGCTCTCAAAAACGGGATGACCATAGTGGAGCCAACTAGTGGCAACACGGGAATAGCCATCGCAATGCTTTCCGCTTCTAGAGGTTACGGGTCGGTTATCTTTATGCCCGAATCGGCAAGTATTGAAAGAGTTAAGCTTATGGAAGCCTTTGGTGCAAAAGTGATAAGAACTCTCGCTGATAAAGGAATATCCGGTTCATATGATGAAGCTAGAGCCTTTATCGCGAGAAACCCTGATTCGTTTATGCTTGATCAGTTCAGTAATGAAGCTAATCCCTTTTTTCACTTCTCTACTACCGGTCCTGAGATTTTTCGGCAGGTCAACCGAGAGCTTGACGCTTTCATTTGCGGCATGGGAACGGGAGGAACAGTGACCGGGATTGGACGCTTTCTCAAGAAGGAAGCTCAACGTATTCATATTGCCGGCATTGAACCTGCAGGTTCGCCCTTCATTTCGCAGGGTAGATCTGGCTCTCACAAAATTCAAGGGATCGGCCCCGGTTTCAGACCGAAGGTCCTCGACCTATCAGTGCTGGACGAAGTAATAACAGTTGAGGACGAAGAAGCTCTCTCTATGATGAAATGGCTTCACAGAAAAGAGGGGTTGATGGTCGGAATATCGTCCGGAGCCAACGTTGCCGGCGCTCTCAAACTCGCCGACAAGGGCTTTCGAAGAATCGCAACCGTTGCTCCGGACACTTATGAAAGATACCTAAGTCTGACCTAGAAGTATCGATCCTATGGGCAATCGTGCGTATAGTTTGCTACTAGATTCACCGGACAATCCATTTTGACAACGATTACTTCCCCACACACTATCCCATAAGTCTCGTTAAGATCCCAGTCTCTGAAAGTGTACCCCTCGATTTTCGGAGCGGTAACAACAACTGTGGCCCCTTCATCATGCCACCCTTCACCAGGTATTTCTTGTTCATATCGGGCAGATGTCGCAATATTCAAGTAATAGGTCACTGAAAATCTTGCAGTTAATTTCAAAGAATGATCCATGAGGATTTCTCTATGTGGTGAAGTCTCCCCGTCGTCCCACTCGATAAAGCTGACCCTAATATCATCTCCGATAGGCTTTCTATAATCAAACTCTTGAAGTTCATCTATTTCAACTACTAGAGTCTGATCCCTTTCAGCAACATAATCCAATGGAATGTTCAGGTCTTGACCATCAATAGAAACCTTGGGCGAAACTATCAATTCCTTGTCGGAGACAATTCCCAGAATCACAGGCGGGATTACGGTGGTGAATTCCCATATAGGGCCCTCTGTATCGTCTTCGCCGTCTGAAGCAACTATCTTCCAGTAGTAGTGGGCTCCCTCCTCAAGGTGAACCGGTGTATAAGTCTCTCCGGAAACTCCTGAAGCAACAAGGACAGTGTTCGCAGTCTTACCGAGATAGACATCGTACAACAAAGAATCCCCATCAAGGTCTTCGCATGACCAGCTAAGTGAAGTGTTTGTCGGGACACTTGTTTCGGCCATTTTGGGGACAGGATCGAATGGTGTGCTAGGTGGTCTATTGACATCAATTACGGTTATCTCGAAGCTTCCTGAAGAAGACGCTCCTTCTGAATCGCTTACAGCGATCTCAACATCATAAGTTCCTGAACTCTCGTAATCGGCAGCGAAGACGTATTGAATGCCTTCAATAATTCCCACACCGGTGATTAAGACGAAGGTAATCTCATCCCCATCGGGATCAAATGCATAATCAAGAAGGTCCAGAGAAAGGGTCTCGTTCTCTTTGATTATGAAATCAGGAATGACTATTTCGGGAGGCTGATTCGAGTCAAACACTGTGACCAGAAAAGTGCAGCTCCCCTGTCCCCCTTTGCCGTCCGACACCCGAACTTCTACCTGGTACACTCCAACTTGCATTTCTCTTGCATCAAAAAACAGTTCTGTTCCTATTATCTGCCCAAACTGGCCTACTAGCTCATAAGTAAGAGAGTCACCGTCGGGGTCTGTCGATAATTCACTCAAGTCTATGGCCATTTCCTCGCCGACTGAAATCCGAAGATCGCTGATTTCTATAGAAGGAGCTCTATTGTTATCTATAACCGTCACCTTGAACCTTCTGAAATCTGAATCACTACCGTTACTTGCTTGTAGTTTTACCCAGTACTCTCCAGCTTCATCATAACCGGGAGCGTAAAGGTAATAACTTCCCTTGATCTCGCCAACTCCTTCCAAAACCTGGAAATTCAGATCTTCGGCGTTCCCTGACAAAATGTAACTGGCCAGCAATAATTCAAGAGTTTCTCCCTCAGTGACAACCTGAGGATCTATCTGCTTCAGTAATCTAGCTCTGGGAACCAGACATGAAGAAGAAACCATCAGAACGATTAACAAACAAAGAGTGATTCTCAGAATGTTTTTAAGACCCATTTCAAACCTCCGACTTATTGTGCTTTGAGAACCAGCAGAGCTCCTGTGTTCTTTCCTGTCTGCCAGTCTTCCTGAAGCAAAACAGCGATTTCCTTCCCGTTGAAAACAATATCTACCGGATAGCCATCTAACTCTACATATTCTATCGTATTTCCTTTGCTATCCAAAATCTCAAGTGTTCCGGTAATGGTCTCAAGAACGTAAATTCTTTCCCCGCTGTGAAAGACTTTTATCGGGCCACAACCTAATAGATCATAATACTCCGTCCGGTAACTTGAAAGTTCCACAGTCATTATCTGGTCTTCGCCGGTCAGAGCAACCCATATCTTTCCATTATGGACTATCGGGAAATTCGGATACCGGCCAAGGTAGACTGTGTGTATTTCGCTGAAATCAGTTTTGGAAAGGATCTTTAGACTCTCCTCAACGTAGGAGATAAGAAAGAGCCTGTCGCCTTCGAGATGTATGTATGAAGGTCTCTTGCCGATATTCACTTCCTTTACCAGATTTCCCCATTCATCGAATACCAGCAGCCCCTTTTCGGTTTCATGAGACCGGGTTAACATATTGTAATTGTGAAAAAGCGAGATGAAGAAATGCTCTGAATCCTCTGTCACAGAGAGTCCAATCACCGGAAGTTTGTGCCTCTTGATTATCTCTCTCTTAGCAATATCCAGTACCAGGAACTCATAATCATTTGTGAGTATTCCGATTTTTCCATCTATGAACGATCCCGTAATCAGTCTGCTTGATGTTGGAATCTCATCGATCTTCTTCCATCTACTCGGATGTAAAGAAGCATCCACGACAACCAGCCTACCGCTGTAGAATCCAAAGCAGTACAGCTTTCCATCTCTATAGATGAGATCATTAATTCCGTCATTTCTCATAGTATCGAAAATCGTAATGGGCCTGAAACTGGCGTCGAAAACAACTAGTTCAGAGTCGCCTTTCACAAGAGTAACGTAGTACGTTCCGCTGCTGTTTTCGACCTCAACAATTCTCGAGGGCATAACTCCAAGTGGATATCTTTGCCCGAAAGTGATCGTTCCGAACACATTACCTTTAAGAATCAATATGAAAAGAAGAAAAAGCATTATTGATCTTTTCAAGGGCGCTTCACCACATATACCAGAAGATCTTCTTTGAAACTCGACGCGATATTGAAATCATGGGTGTAAACATCGATCTTGTTACCCCTTATAGAACTACCGGTGTCCTCAACAACAAAGAATCCCTTGTTCGGAGAGGACGAGAAAAACGGAATATAGACAATCGAGCCAAGAGGAATTACGCTGGGATCGGCGGCAACCGTTCGATATCCCTTCACGAAATCCCCACTTGCAGTCATTTTGAAAGAAGGCGATGTAGGATTCTTTGCATCATCCCACTCAGTGTACATTGTAACCTCAAAAGTCCCCACATTATCGAAGATTATATCGGCTGGATTCACAGGGACATCTGCCTTCCAGAATTCAAAGTGGAGATTTCCCTTTGCATCTGATGCCAATCCAATGGTGTCTCCAACCCTTACAAAATCACCCTTGATAACCGTTCGGCTTCCCAGGCGTGCATAGACAGTCTTAAGGTTGTTCCCATGATCGACAACAACCATCTCACCGTAAAGATCGTTTACTCGCTCCGAGAGAATAACTTTACCGGGAAGAAAGGCGGTTATCCTGGAATTCGGCGGGACGGTCAGATCCATTCCCGGGTTGGCATAGCCGTAATCATAGCTTCCGAAGTTCGATTCAATTGAATCAACGAGAAAGTCAACCCCAAGACTCAAGCCGAAATGAGTAGCGATTGATGCCTTGGCCATAAGATTATCCAGTGAGAGAGGTATCTTTATCTCATCCCCTCGGAATATTAGGTCCCAGTTCTTGACCTGAGGATTCATTTCCTTCAGCTGATCTACTGTGACACCGTAAGCCTGTGCAATGTTCCACAGACTGTCGCCCGATTTGACTATGTATGACACGTAAGACATTGGTTCTATGGTCTCGTAAGCTGCCGCGCCAAGTCTGCTGCGAATATCGGAAATCTCTCCAAGAAAGGTGGTCATTGTCACATAATCCCTCTGTTCAGGCTGTTCCTGTTGCTCAATAGCCTCTAGATTGACCGCAAGCTCGCGTGTCCTGGAGTCCATTTCCTCAATCCTCAATACCAGTTCGTTGAAAACCTCTGCATCTATAACGGCCGATCCAACAGTCTCTTCAAGTTCTGCAAGCCTCCTTGCAATCGAATCATATCTTGCGCTATCGATGGCTGAAGTATCCGCTCTTGCTGCAAGCTGCTCGATCTTTCGCACGAGTTCTTCGTATTTCCCGTCATCTCGCTCAGGCTCCTGTTGAACAACAACAACTTCAGTGTTCTTTATCTCTTCTATTCTTCTGAGGAGCTCTTCGAATTTCGCCTCATCAATTGAGCTGTCGTAGCTACCCACTTCGGAGATTCTCTGGACGAGCTCTGTGTATCTTGAAGAGTTCAGAGATTCTAGGGCCTGGACTTTTCTGTTAAGATCGTCGATCTCCCGCGTCATTATGTTGGTTTCTACCGAGCTGGTCAATACTCCGTCGATCTTGTCATAGAGCGTCTTAACGATTGCTGCAGACGAGGCGGAGTCTATAACCGATTCAGCAAGCATATTCTTTATTATCTGAAGTTCTGCTCTCAGCGCTTCAAGCTCATCATAGCCTGTATAGGTGGGCTCTATTGCTTGAACAAAGTTTATGCGAAAGGCAAGCTCCTGTACAGCATCTTCAAGCTCAACTATCTTCCTTTGACTAAGAGCAATAGAGTCAATCTTCTCTTCAATAGCATCCATCTTTGCAAGAAAATCATCTCTAGTAATGAACGGAGAGTTACACCCCGTGAAGAGCACGAAAACAGGTATAAGAAGAGTAAGAAGGGTAACCTTTTTCAACTGAATCAACCCCCTCCCGCGGGAATGGTAATAAACTCAAGAGGCAGAAAAGTCATGTCAATCTCCCTGCCCTTGAAAAACTCCTTCAAGAGACCCAGACCGGATACAAGATAATCGTAATCGCCCAACACCTCAATAACTATTGGCGTAATTTGAGTTGGCTCACCATCTATTATAACAGTTGCCCCAACGCAGCGTACGTATGTATATGGTAATACTCTCTTCCCATTTAACGAAATCTTCGTAGCTCTCAAAGCGTATATTTCGTTCAAAATCATAAGGATATCGCTGTCATGGATAATGCTACTTCCTTTGAAGCCAGATTCAATTCTTATTCGAACGCCTTTTCCAACCTCTTCCTCGTAAAATACACTCCGAGGACTGTTAGAGACAACTGTTCCCGAAACGGCGTTTTTGACATCAACCATACTGGATTCTACAAGCGTCTTGAGCTCTTCCACCTGCCACTCAAGAGAGACAATCTTTCCTCTTATTCCCTCTATCTGGGTCGAGTAGTCTACAGTCTCTCTTCTGTCCAGTGAAGCGAGCTGATTCCGAATGTTTTGCATATCATTTGAGAGATTTGTCAATGAGTCCAGAACTGAAGAACTGCTAACTGCAGCCGAGACAGAGTTCAGGCTCGTAATTATCCCCTGAAAATCAGTGATTATCTTCGAAAGATCCTGTCTCACTTCAAACGAAGAGAGGGAGTCGAGATTCATGTTGAGCTGGGAAACTCTTTCAGACATAGTTTGAAGTTTGTTCTCTATTTCCTTTGTGCTGAGACTCGAAACCATTTCGTCGCCAAACTGCCTGAGAAAGTAGATGTTCAAGAAAGCACCCAAAGCCACAATAATAATGAAGATAACAAAGAGAACCCAGATTCCTTTCAAGTCTTTCACTCCAAAACAAAAGCGGCGGCAACTCCGGCCGCCGCAGAGTCTACGACACTATTTTACCTTTTCCTTCAGTTCCTTTCCAGGTACGAATTTAGGAACTTTTCCGCCCGGTATCGTAATGGGCTTCTTGGTTCTCGGATTGACACCCTTTCTGTCCTTCCTTGTAGCTACCATAAATGTGCCAAAACCAACGAGTCTCACAACATCACCTTTAGACAGTGTCTTCTCGATGATCTCGATCACTGTGTCAAGGGTCTTTCCAGCATCTTTCTTAGTAACACCCGTTTTCTCAGCGATTTCAGCGATGAGTTCTTTTTTGTTCATACTGTTCCCCCCTTCGCATGAGATGTCGCTATTATTCTACCACTCAGAGCCCAAATTACCAAACTCCTTATAGAGGGCGATTCTAGCCTTCATCGGGAAGAAATCGGCCCTGAGAGTGCTGATTCTGCTTCAGGCTCGCGATTTGGCCTTCAAAGCTGTTAAGCCGTCGTCAGGCTGGTGAATTGAGTGTATAATTGTTAGTGGAGGTGGTTCTATATGAGGAAACTCGTTATTACAGTTTTTGTGCTGTCTCTAGCCCTCGTGTCTTTTGGCATCAATTACATGAATCCAGTTGGTCCTACTCTAATTCCGATTGCTGAATTACTCTCCTCGGATATCTCTAATGAAATCCCGGGTCTCGAAATCAATTTGTGGAGAAGCGTCGACGAAGCGATTTCAATGCTGGTTACAGGGAGGGCACAGATAAGCCTTCTTCCCGTAACCGTTGGAGTTAAGCTGGCAGCTTCTGGAGTAGATATTAAGCTCGCGGCAGTGAGCATGTGGAATGGCTTCTATTTCTTATCTACAGAGAAGTCGATAGATGATATAAAAGACCTGGTAGGAACGGTGATCTACACCTTGCAGGCACCCGGTCAGACAGCAGACACCATTCTTCGCGGCGCCCTTGAGTCCCGTGGATATGAAGTCGGAAGAGACGTGTCGATAGTCTACGTAGGCGGCGCCGAGGCTGTGCAGCTTCTTGCGAGCGGAAAAGCCAAGCTCATACTTGTACCTGAACCGTTTGCTTCTCTTGCCGAGGCTCGTGTTCAGAGTGTAATAAGGTCCATGCCGATTGAAGATCTATGGGAAAGCTTCAACGATAGGAGAATCAACATTCCTACATCGGGGATATTCGTAAGCGGTTCTCTCGATAGAAGTGTTGTCGAATCATTTCTTCTCCTTTACCAGCAGTCCATGAGCCTGTCGCTCGCTAATAGGGAGAAGACTGCAGAGATAGTGTCAGAAAAAATGGGTGGCTTCCCCATTCCTGTACTGCAAAAGGCAATGGATACAGCAGGCTTTCTATTTGCAGACTCCGAGAAAGCCAGGGAAGAAACAACGATATATATTGAAAAGCTGCGGGAACTCGATCAGGAACTGACGGGTGATATTGATCTAGATGCTCTCTTCTTCTAGAAGAAAACAGCTTGCGCCAATTCTCTCGGTAGGTTTTCTTCTACTGGTGTGGTTTGTCGCATCTCTGCTGGTTTCAAGCAACCTTCTATTGCCTGGTCCAGGCGAAACAATAGCGGAATTCACGAAAATACTCTCAAGCGCTAGAGGCTGGTCGAATATTGCCGAAACATGCTCAAAGGCTTTTATTGGGCTTTTTCTCGCGCTGGGGATGGCCATGGTGACCGGGTTTCTTATGGGTCTGATCGATGTATTGTATAAATTGCTCAGACCGTTGGTAGTGATTCTCCAGTCTATTCCTATCGTATCCTGGCTTGCTCTGGCGATCTTCTGGTGGGGGGTAGGGTTCTCTTCTCCAGTATATATTGTATTGCTTACGTTATTTCCTATCTTCACAATCAATATTGCAGAGGGAGTCAGAAACGTAGACAAGAAGTTGGTAGAGATGGCAAAAGTTTACAGGCTCTCCAGGAAGGTTGTTCTCAGGAAGATCTATCTTTCCTCTGCCTTTCCCTTCATAGTGTCGTCAATGAGAGTGGGGGTTGGAATCATGTGGAAATCAGTCGCAGTAGCTGAGTTCATGGTTGGGGCATCCGGTATAGGAAGAGCAATGTCCGATGCGAAGTACTCAATAAACACTACCAGAGTCTTCGCTTACACTCTGATCCTTGTGATTCTCGGCATACTTACCGAGAAGCTTCTAGATCTGCTAATAGGAAGGAGTGCCCGCTATGCACTTAAGAATTAGAGACCTGCATAAGCAGTTTGACGGGGAGAAGATAATAGATGGTTTCAGCTACTCTATAGACGGTGATTTCTTCCTAACGATCCTCGGCAGCTCCGGCTGCGGTAAAACCACACTACTGAGAATCATCGGCGGTATCCTGAAGCCCGATAGCGGAACTGTTGAACTTGACAGCAAACGCTTGGGATTTGTATTCCAGGACGATAGGTTAATCCCGTGGTTGACGGCTGCCCAGAATATATCCATTGTCTCACCTGGGTGCGACCCGGTTGAGTTTCTCTCATTTGTTGGACTGAAGAAGCATAAGAGCAAGTATCCTTCTCAGCTAAGCGGCGGGATGCGCAGGAGAGTCAATATAGCGAGGGCGTTAGCCTTCAACCCTGATATCATTCTTTTGGACGAGCCGTTCAGTTCTCTAGATGTTGTAATTAAGGACAGGCTGATGGAAGACATCCAGAAAATCTGGATGAGGCGGGGAATCAGTGTGATAATGGTTACACATGATCCTGCGGAAGCAGCGAGGCTCTCGACAGACATAATAATCATACAGGACAAACTTTCGAAGACTGATTCTATAGATCTCGGCAGTCCGGAAGAGAGAACAATGGACGAAATCGATCGAATAGCTCGGAGCCTGTTATCTAGAATGAAGGAATCTTCTTCATTTGTTCAATGAAACGTGAGTAAATTGAAATAGCTATGATGTAGTATTTGCTGGCACAGAGGTGATTGAAATGGCGAAAATCCATGAGTTAATCGTTGATCTGAACAGCTTCGAATTCAAGAAGACGATAGATGTCGTTCTGGACCCTGATTTCACAGAAGAGATAAAACTGACAAGCGCTGCAGAGACCCACATTGAATTGTATAAAGATAAGGATTCGATCATTGTAACAGGTTCGGTGAAAACAATCCTCGAAGAGAACTGCGCAAGGTGTTTGAAAGAAGTCTCAATCCCGATTGAAGGAACAATTGAAGCCACCTACGTCCTTCAAGACAGTGTTGTTTTTGAAGAAGACCGCACAAGCGCCGACCTGGATAATGTTCTGAGGCTTGAGGGAGATCTGCTGGACTTGTCAGAACGCGTTATTGAGGCTATAATTGTTGAGGTTCCTCAGAAGGTTCTGTGCAAAAGAGACTGTGCAGGTCTGTGTCCGTATTGTGGAGCAAACCTTAACGATGAGCAAAACCATTCGTGCCAGAAGAGGGAAGAGATTCAGGATGAATGGCATAAGGCTATTTCCGACCTGAGAGAGAAATTGAAGAGTTAGATATAGGAGGGATTAGAGTGGCCGTTCCAAAGCAAAAGCGAAGCAGGAGCAGAACCCGCTTGAAGCGCGCAAAGACATATAGTGCGATCAAAGTGGCTGTTTCTACATGTCCAAACTGTGGCGAACCAAAACAGCCACACAGAGTGTGCCTGCACTGTGGCTATTATGGAGGAAGACAGATTCTTGAGATTGGTGAGTAACAGATGCAAGGCGTAAGAATTGCCCTCGATGCTTTTGGTGGAGATAATGCTCCCGAAGTTAACATAGACGGTGCTTTTCTTGCTATCGAAGAGTTTCACGATCTTGAGATAGTTCTGGTAGGAAAAGAAGAAAGTCTCAAGCCTTTGCTGAAAGAGACGCCTGAAAGCTCAAGAATTCGAATAGTTGATGCTGGAGAGGTTTTTCCGATGTCGGAGAAGCCCTCTCTTTTGTTAAGAAAAAAGGAGACCTCTCTTTACAAAGCCGCACAGCAGGTGAAAGACGGAAAGGTCGATGCTCTTGTTTCTGCAGGGAATACGGGTGGGGTTCTTGCCGCCGCACTTTTTGTTGTGGGAAGAATAAAAGGCGTTGATCGAGGCGCTATCGCCGTTCTAGCTCCCTCCAAGAATGGATTCACCATACTGGTCGATGCCGGGGCAAACTCCGAAGTCAGGTCAGAGCACCTGCGCGACTTCGGCACAATGGGCTATGAATACGCGAAGCTTCTCGGAAGAACCAACCCGAAGGTTGGGCTGCTTAATGTTGGTGAAGAGCAAGAGAAAGGTACTGAACTCACTAAGCAGGCATTTGACTATCTGAAAGCTGAACTTGGCGATGATTTTGTTGGGAATGTTGAAGGCAGTGATATCAACTACGGAGATGTAGATGTAGTTGTCTGCAGCGGATTCGACGGCAACATAGCTATGAAGTCGATGGAAGGAGCGGGAAAGCTGATTTCAGCAACGCTTAAGAAAGAAATCAAGAGGAGCGGTCTTTTCGGACTGATCGGTGCTCTCTTTCTCAAACGTGCGCTGGGACGGCTGAAAAGAGCTATGGACCCGAGTGAGTACGGAGGTGCTTTCATCCTTGGTGTTAAAGGGGCCGTTGTGAAGGCCCACGGCAATTCTAATGCCCTCGCCATAAAGAACGCAATTCGAGTTGCTTACCAGGGAGTCAAGGGCGATCTAGTTAAGAGCCTCGAAATGAAGATTGGAGAAAAGTAGTATGTGCGGCATTGTTGGAATGGTTGGAGAAGACCTCACAATAAGAAAACTTGTAGATGCCCTGAAGAAGCTCGAATATAGAGGCTACGACTCCGCAGGAGTTGCCGTGAACGGTCGAGAAGGTCTAAGAGTAACGAAGGCCGTTGGAAGGATTTCCGCTCTCGAAAAGGTTCTTGGAGAAGAGCTGGATTCGAACGTTGTTCAGGGAATTGCCCACACCAGATGGGCAACTCATGGAGGGCCTTCCGATTTCAATGCACATCCTCATACCGATTGCACGGGAAAGATAGCGGTTGTGCACAATGGTATTATCGAGAATTTCGACGTTCTGCGAATAGATCTAGAAAAGAAGGGCCACATTTTCAAATCGATGACCGACACAGAGGTAATAGCCCATCTCATTGAAGACCATTATTCCGGTGACATTGTTTCAGCCGTAAGGCATACTTTGGTGGATCTTGAAGGTGCGTATGCGATTGGCGTTGTTCATCAGGACCATCCCGACGTGATCGTAGCAGCTCGCAAAGGGAGTCCCCTTGTCGTAGGATCTACTGGCGAAAGCGGCTATCTTGCCTCAGACGTTACGCCTCTATTGAAGCATATTAGAGACGTCTACTTCATCGATGATGGAGAACTTGCCGTAATTCGTCCAGGCAGTGTAAGTATATCCAGATTGGACGGCACATCTGTTAGAAAATCATCAACAAGGATAACCTGGGGCGAGGACTCGGCTGAAAAGGGCGGCTATGATCATTTCATGCTCAAAGAGATATTCGAAGAGCCACAGACTCTTAGAAATGCTCTCATGTCCAGAATCAAGGATGGAGCTCCCAGTTTCAAAGAGATTGATCATCTGAAAGAAGAGATCGCGAAGGCTAGATCGATAACTGTACTGGCTTGCGGAACAAGTTACCACGCAGGATTAGTCTTCCAGAGATTCATACAGGACTATTCTGGAATTCGGATAGAAGTTGAAGTGGCTTCAGAATTTCGTTACAGAAGATTGCCGGAAGGATTCAGTGACCTTGTCATAGCTATTTCCCAATCAGGTGAGACGGCAGATACTCTTGAGGGGATTCGTAAGGCGAAGAGACTTGGAACCAGAATCATATCTCTTACAAATGTTGTTGGGTCCACAATTTCGAGAGAGAGCGACGCAGTGATTTATATAAATGCCGGTCCGGAGATAGGTGTGGCAGCCACCAAAACTTACGTCGCACAGGTTGCAGTCCTGGTTCTTCTGGGAGCCGGCATCTCCAGCATCATAGGTCAAAGCAGTTCAGATATCGCAAAGATTGTTAATGAGCTGGAAGGGATGCCCACGGTTTTTGAGAATACACTCCCAGCCGCTAACGAACAGTGTAAAAGACTGGCAGCGGAATACTCCGATTTCAAACATTTCATGTACATGGGCAGAGGGTATAGCTATGCAACTGCCCTGGAAGGCGCCTTGAAGCTCAAAGAGATCAGTTATATTCACGCAAGCGGTTATCAAGCCGGAGAGCTTAAGCATGGCCCTATAGCTTTACTGGATAAGGACTTTCCGGTCTTTGCTATAGTTCCTGAGGATGAATTGAAGTCGAAGATGATTTCCAACATAATGGAGACCAGAGCTCGAGATGCAAAGGTTCTGGCTATCTGTTCAGAGAACGACAAAGAAGTCTCAAAGACCGTTAATAGCCGTATCGAGGTTCCTCGTGTTCTCGATCCCCTATATCCGCTGGTGATGTCACCTTATCTGCAGCTCTTCGCATACTACATCGCGGTTAAGAGAGGGCTAGATCCAGACAAACCGAGAAACCTGGCTAAGAGCGTCACTGTTGAATAGATAAGTATCAAGATCGATTTTGGCGCGGTTTTGGAAGTGATTTTGCATGGATCGTTTTCTGAAGGGTTTTTGCGGAGTACGTTGAACTGTCAACAGATGACCATAATATGAACAGGAGAATCAATTTGGATAACGTAGTTAAGGAAATCGCAGACATTTTGGATGAAAAGCATGGGGAAGACATCGTAATACTGGACGTCTCCAAGGTGTCAAATCTATCTGATTACTTTGTCGTAGCAACTGCCAATTCTGACCCCCATATGGGTGCTCTTCGAGAGGCGATACTCGAGTACATCGAAAAGGAAACCGTCGAGATCATCTACTACGACAAAGGAAAGGGATATGACTGGATGGTAATCGACGGTGGTTACTTCATCGTCCACATATTCAGTAAGAAGGGAAGAGAGTTCTATTCTCTCGAAGACCTTTGGTTGAATGCAAAGAGATACACATATAGAGATCTCGTCGCTGACGAGGACAACACACGGCAGTAATCGCAGTCGATCCCGGTGCCCCTTCTGTAGGGGTCGATCGGCGCAAAGCCGGAGGAAAACCAAAACGGAGGTGTATTTGTGTCGGTAGTATCTATGAAACAGCTTCTCGAAGCCGGAGTTCACTTCGGTCACAGAACGAGAAGATGGAACCCCAAGATGAAGCCGTATATTTATGGTGAGAGAAAAGGCATCTACATCGTAGACCTTCAGAAGACACTTAAGCTCATTGAAGAGGCCTATGAGTATGTGAGAAATTCTGCTCAGGAAGGTGCTACGTTCCTTTTTGTTGGCACAAAGAGGCAGGCTCAGCAAATCGTACAGGAAGAAGCGAAGAGATGTGACTCCTTTTACGTCAACAGCCGCTGGCTCGGTGGCCTTTTGACGAATTTCACCACGATCAAGAAGAGAATCGAGGCTCTCAAGAACTTCGAAGAAATGGAGGAGTCGGGGAAGCTCGCCGCCCTACCCAAGAAAGAGCAGAGTATGATCAACAAGAGGCTCGATAAGCTTAGAAAGAATCTCAGCGGTGTTAAGGAAATGCAGAAGCTTCCAGACGTGATCTTCATAGTTGATCCCAAACAGGAAGAAATTGCCGTTGCAGAAGCCAACAAACTTGGCATTAAGGTTATCGGTATCGCAGACACCAACTGTGATCCAGATGTAATAGACTTCATTATCCCCGGAAACGACGACGCCATAAGGGCAATTCAGTTGATCGTTCATACCATGGCCGATGCTATTCTTGAGGGCAGAGAGGGTCTAAACGCCGCTGCTCTCGAAACTAAGAAAGAATCGACTGCCGAAAAAACTGTCGAAATCTCTTCAGATGAAGAAAAACCCTCCGAAGAATTAGTCGATGACTCAGATGATTCAGAGGACGAAGAATAATAGAAGCAATTTGCGCCTTTAGTAAGTCGGGGAGCCTTTTGGCTCCCATTTCTGATTGACAGGAACTAGCACAATGAAGCTATTATCTGAAAACCCCTGTATTTGCTGCTCATACTCCCATGATTGCAGAGCGAAGAAGATTCCGGCCGCGAAACCCCCAGAACGAGTCTGCAACGCTAGCGAGTATTAGGTTCGCTTTCTGATAGGCTATATTATAGTGGAATAGCCTGATACGGATGCTCGTAGAATCTACCGGTTTAATGGAAGCTTATTGGTGAATCGGGAGGTGTCTGATGAAAAGGTTGATCATCGTTCTTTCCATCACTATGGCATTGCTAGTATTGTCTTCATGTTTCCCCGGGTCAGGCCCGAAAGTTCCGAAGTCTCTGCTAATAGATGATATCCACTCAAACTATACTGAGGAGTTTGAACCATCAAAAAGATACGAAACACTCATACAAGAATTCAGGGGGAAAGGTTATACAGTGGACCTGGCATCAGTAAAAGGATTCTCACCTGAGAACTACGGAGTAGTACTAGTAGCAACACCAGGCGATGCCTTCTCGGCTGGAGAAATCGCGGATCTCTCTGCTCTTCTTAGTAGGGGAGGAAAGATCATAGTCCTTGGAGAATGGTTTGAGTATTACGACAATACAATACTGAATACTCTTCTCAGTGCACTCGGAATAGATATTCAGTTCAGCAACAATAAGATCGTCGATGAAAGCAACAATTACGGCTTCGTTGAGTATTGGGTTACAACTTCTCTTTTTGAGTCTCACAGAATCACTTCGGGTCTTGATGAGATTGCTCTCTTTGGAGCTTGCTAGCTCAGAGTTGGAAGCAGCGCAGAGACCCTTTCCTATGCCGAAACCACTGCTCACCCTGAGGGTGAAGATAGTGTCGCGTCGTTGACGATAATCGCTGCTGCAAACTCCGCCTCAGGAAGGGTAATCGCTATTGGAGATACAAATGTTTTCGCAAATGACACTGAGGATGATTTTCCAGGAATCGACGATTACATAGATATCATGGACAACCTGAAGCTTCTTCGGAATATTATCGATTGGTGAAACTCTCATAGATGAAGGAGTTGTTAGAGACATCTGGGCATTTCTAGAACAGACTTCTGCAATCAAATCAGATTGAAGGTTCTCAATGTTATGTTCAGAATTATCACAAAAAACACGGCAAACAGCGCCCCCATAAGCAGCTTGATCTTTGCAGCTGCCTGAGTCGATGTCATGAACTCCTGTATTTTCTTGGTCGAGGAGCTAAAGTAAGCGACGAGTGTTATCGCAATAATCGGGGCAGTGAACCCAAGATTGTATGTCACGAGGAAACCAAGAGCCCTTCCCGAAACTCCGGCACTGTTGATTATATAAACGATCGTCGGTAGGTAGACCTGCCCGGTACACATGAACTCGACAAAAGAAACTAGAATCCCGGTAACAAGTGAAGCAATCCATATGGTCTTCGCCCTGGCGTTCTTTCGAATTATCTCATGTGTCTTCTTCTTCAAACCCGGTGAAAGCTCCAGGATAGCCTTCTTGTTCTTGTATCTCATTCTGTAGAAGTCTACTACCGACAGTATGGCAAGAACGCCGGTGAAAACTGCCATCGCAGGATAAAAGATTAGCTGAAATAACCTAGAGATGCTTTCAATGTAGCCTACTGCACCTAGCAGCCCTGTTCCCATTGCCAAGTACGCTACAAAGATGCCAATAGCGAAGAAAACCCCTGCAACTAGAATCTCATTTCTTCCCCTGCCAACGTAGTACAGGTATGAGACAAGAAATATCAGCACAACAAAAGCGCAAGGGTTTATACCGTCTATCAGTCCAGCACCGAGAACGACGAAGACACTGAACTGCTCATAACGATCTGTAATCCTCTGACTCACATCTTCGCCAAAAGTTTCTATCTCTGAGAGCTTTATGTCTCTTTCCTCTTGAGAGTAGTTCATCATGCTCTCAAGAAGTAAGTCCGGTCTCATATTTGAGGGAGTAAAAGCGTCCTTGCCGACAAAAATCATTGGATACAAGTCCAGCTCGCTTTCATCTACACCGTAAACTCTGGCATACTTAAGCTTTAGCTCTTGATTCTTGGACTCATTGAGCATGAATTTGTTGACGACCACAGCCTCTTCAACTTCGTAACTCAGACTGTCTATCATCATCTCGGCCTCGAGACATTCCTGACATGTCGCAACTCCGAAAAAGTCGATAATCACCGAAGCGGCTGCCGAAAGACAAATAAGACTAAAGAAAATAAGAAGTAGACTCCGTTTCATACATGCACCCCGTTAATCATACAAAGTTTGTCGGTTGTGGATTTCCAAGATTATACCACCCGGGAGACAGGCTGCCGAACTCCCCGGAGTAGCTACCGGAAGGACTTCTTTTTACCCTGCTTATCCTTACATTAACAACGCGGGTTAGCCTCACCCGCTCTCTTATTGAGGTTTTCCGAGAGACTCGTCGAGAGTGTAAAAGTCTTCGGGCCACGCGAAGCTTGCAGGGCAGATTGAAGCCACCTGATCAAGGATGTTTCCCGAACCGCTTATTGTGCCGCGGAAGACAGTTCCACCGCAACCGCAATCAGTGCACTCTCTTAGATAGAGGTCGAGCCCGTGCCTTACGTTGGCGAAAATCTCATTATTGATAAGCTCAACATGGCCGGTCGTATTGAGAAGGACTCCGTTCTCTATACTGCGGGTCACGGAGTTTCCCACAAAACTACCGGACGAGTTGCTCCCAACTGTTATGGCTATTCTATTACTCATAAATTCGCTTAAAGCGACTCTGAAAACAATGTCGTTGCTCACGTGCACCGCAGTTCCGTTCCTGTCGAAAATACTCTCTTCAATTCTTACGACACCGGAACCGTACGCGTAAATACCGACGTTTCTAGTCGGCGGGACATCGCCCGTAGTGAGTGCATCATAAGAAGAGATCCTGCATCCACTTACAAGCAAATCAGAGCTGTCAGAACCGCTGAAAGCGATCCCGTATCTGCCACCCACAATATCACAATTCCTTATCTCTCCCGAGACTCGCGAAACCTGTATACCGCTAGAAGCAGTCTTTACGGTAATATTTGAGATCAAAAAGCCTGTTCCCGTTCTCACGAGTATTGCCGGTGTTGTTATATTAGCTGCTTCAAGGATGACTTCATCTATGGACACCCCTCTTATCTCGACGGCCTTATTCACCAGAAGGTTTTCCTTGTAAGAACCCGGTTGAATCAGGATCAGATCGCCGTCGCCCGCCTGATCTATGGCACTCTGTATTGTGGTGTAAAGGGAGTTGTCTCCGCCTACGGAAAGGGTGCGCCTGTCTGCCGATTCGCCGGGCATGACGACTATATTGAAAGAGGCGCGGCCCGTTCCGCCACGATCGTCCAGAACCTCGACCGCCACCGTATGCGTCCCAATCGACCCGACAGGTACCTCGAGAGTGAAAATTCCTTCTCTGCTAACCTTACCGGGACCGCTAACCAGACTGTAAGAGACTATACTGCCATCGACATCCCTCGCCCCCAGCGTAAGATCGACATTAAGCGTGCCACCTTCTACAACTCTCTGATCTCCAACATTCAGAGTCGGCGGCATGTTTCTCTTCCTCACAAGATAAGGCACTTCGAATTCGACAGACTCTTCGCCAGCCGAAGCCCTTATTATGACTTTCTCCTGACCGACCGCGCCGTCTGCAGGATTTAGCGTTAGTATCCCCTCCTCTATTCTGGCGTTGAGTGAAGCGTTCGCTTCGACGATCTCAAATCGCAGCTCTTCACCAGTTACTCTGAACCCATTAAGCCCTATCCTGACGACATCACCAACTTCGGCATACTGTTCGGGGACGGCGAATCCGAGTTCATGCCCTTCAGCCACGGAGGCTTTGACCTGGGCAACATTCACAAAGAAGGACGAGTTGCCGTCGTTTCCCTTTTTGTCTCTTAGTCTAATGGACACCCGAACCCGCCCGGAAAGGTCGGAGCCGGGAGTGAGTTCATAGACAGACCCGACGATCCTTCCCGGTCCTTGCTCCAGAGAGAAGAGCAGATCGCTCTTGCTGTCCGAAACAAAGCCTGAAAGATCGACCCTTAGCGTTTCATGTTGCTTTGCGCTCTGGTCGGGGATGACAACTTCTGGTGCTGTTGAAGCACCACACGATGAGATTAGAATCGAGATAAGCACAAACAAAATAAGAGAAATACCGATTGAAGTTTTGCCTGTACGCATAAACACCACTCCCTGAGAGGATTTAAAGTATTATACCATCAAGACGGAGTTGAATCAGCACCAACCGTTTAAGGTGAGCCCTGACCCTCTTCTGTTGGAAATAACAACGGGAAAGTTAGATTAAAAATCGATTCCTGGTAAGAAAAAACCCCGGCACCGCCGGGGTTTTTTTGCAGAACTCGGAGTTCTATAACTCTGGAGACAGAGCAGTTCCCTGCCCTTCAACGACTATTGGATTTGGTTCAGTATAGAACTCTTCACCAAAACATTTTTCATCAGCTGCATAGACGTCAAAGAGTTCAAGCTTATACTGAGTTCCAAGAACTATCTCGGGATCGCTCACGATATTCTTTTCATCATATACATTGACATCTACGACAACGTAGTCAGGTCCAGTTCCACCTGAATGGATACCGTTAGTGCCACCGACGTTGGAGCCGCTGTAAGTCGCCATCGCCAGCCAATCATCGTTGGGATTTGTTCTGAAGTACAGAACGGCAGTCGCATCATCTGTCACGACTTCTTCGTTGAACCTGAGCACTACCGTATCTGACTGAGCGTCAAATCTGAAACTGGTACCACTCCAAAGCACCGGTCCGGTGTTTCTGATATAAGCACTCAAAGATGGTTCTTTGACCGTCTTGTTGCATTCATCGTAGGCGGTCAAGGTTGCTATCACTGTCTCACCGGATACCTGCCCGAATCTCCACTCAACTACGCCTGTTGCGTCAAGTGTGGTCCAGTCTCCCCACACCAGCTCGCCGTGGCTGACTTCGATCTCAATTCTGTCAAAACAAGCATCGGTAGCATCCCACGTGAGGTAGGTGTTTGTCGCGTTACACCCTGCAAATTGTACAGTACCTCCATCTTTGTCGGAGAAGTCGAATTGTCCTACTACTGGGGGTTTAGTATCGACGTAAACACTTACCGCTTTAGAAACTTTGTTTGAAAGGTCCAGCGAGCAACAGCAGTCGTATGCAGTGAAGGTCGCTACATAAGTTCCGCAATCGACGTTCAATGGAGCCTCGAGATATAGAGAACCTGA
Organism: Mesotoga sp. Brook.08.105.5.1; assembly: GCF_002752635.1. Classification (NCBI taxonomy): domain Bacteria; kingdom Thermotogati; phylum Thermotogota; class Thermotogae; order Kosmotogales; family Kosmotogaceae; genus Mesotoga; species Mesotoga sp. Brook.08.105.5.1. Next base: position 49,597 of record NZ_AYTW01000006.1, on the reverse strand, counting down.
GTAAGTATGTGTATCAGGGAAGATATCCAAATCATTGTCGAATATCTCGAGTGGCGAGCCAGGTATGACATTGCCATTAACCGGCCTGAATTCCCATTCAAGTAAACCGATCTGACATTCACCTTCACCACATACTTTGCATGGGAAGGAACCGTCTGTAATACTAACTGTAAGGGTAGCCTCCGTCGCACATGAAGTCGGCACTTCTTCCCAACCGAATTCAAGAACCGGCGGCAACCTGTCGATGCTGTGAGTTACGTCAAAATCAGTATCTGATGCGCCGCAGGTATCATAGGCAACGATGGTTGCAACATAGGTATCACAATCAATCATCGGCAGGCAGATCTTTATTTCATCACCGTACAAAGTTCTATCGGAACCATTCCCACCCTGAGGAGGGTAGTCTTGCCTGTATTCGTCCAACTCAGCACCGACGGCTTTGAAGATAAGGTATTCGCCTTCGATTGCGGGAACATTCGTACCACAGGTGACATTCGGGTAGTTCGCCCAGATTTCTACCGATTCAAGACAGTTCTCCTCGACTTCCCAGTCGATATAAACGCAACTGGCGTCACAACTGGGGGCATCTTCGTCTGCATCAACAACCGAAATGGTCGCAGCTGGGGGAAGATGATCGACCTTCACACCAACGTCATAGCTCGTTACAGAGTCCTTACCTTCGTTACCACAATCGTCCTTAACAAGTGCGCGAGCTTCAATATAGGTGCAATCGAACTCGTATTCAGGTCCGAATCGCCATTCTATCTCACCCATGAGCGTCGTGGTAGCGTAGGTGGAAACTAACTTGCCATCAATGTAGAGTTCTCCAACATTCACGGATATGAACACTTCTACATCACATTCACCACTGGCCTCCCAGAAGAGCGTCGTATTTGTCGAATCACATTCTAGTAAATCAAAACAGTTGTCCGCGTTGAGGATTATTACGGGATCAACATTATCAATCTCGGCTGAGAAGGTTTTTTCAGTCTCGTTCAGGCAGTCATCGAGAACTGTTATGGTGGCAACGATCGTACCACACTCGAAATCCTCGAATTCCCAGAGAACCGTTCCGGACTTAGTCTCAAACTCGAATGGTTCGGCTTTGCCGTTCAACTTGCCGAAATTGACTTCTATTGTACCGGAAATGTCTCCCGCATCCTCTATGTACCAAGCCAGAACAGTATTGGTCGCGTCGCATTCGAGAACACACTGTTCGCATTCAAGACCGAAGTGGACGTTGGGAGGAGTCGTGTCGAGAGTACACGTCTTTGAAGCCTCGAATGTGTTGCAGAAAGTATCTTCTGCCCAACCGTAAACAGAGTACTCGACTTCCTCTATCTGACCCTCGCCGACAGTATTGACAGTTATTGTGGCATCGATAGTTGCGAATTTGCGGTCAAAGAAGAACCATCCCGCAGGATCGGTAAATGTTGTCTTTGTCTTTCCGGTCGGAGTTGCACTGAACGTAACTTCGGCGACGTTTTCAAACTTAGCTCCAACCTTTCTCAGACCAACATCATCGCGGAAATCAAAGGAAACGACCTTCGTAGCATCATCACAAGGCCAGCAATCGAGATCGATTTCGACTTCCGGAGGAACGAAGTCGATTTCGCACTCGCATTCCACTTCGGTAGCCTGACCGGTTATCGTGGTGACTTCCCAGAGCACTGAAACATCGCCGTTCAGTTCAGGATCGAACATGCCTTCGAATATCTTGAAGAATGCCTTGCCGCTGGAGTAAGTTATATCTCCTTCTGGGACGGTTTGACCGTTTACGGTGGCGGAAACTTCGAAGAATTCGCCGAGGTCCGCAAAGAGTAGTCCTGAGATTTCTAGACCCGGTTCAACATAGCCCGGCCAGCAGGGATCACATGGATTGCAAACGCAGGGAATACATTCCAGGCTTACTTCGGTATCGAAGTAGATGCTTATAGTTTCCATGTCATCGGGGCAGACGCCACATGGCCACGGTCCACAGCCTTCGTTGTAAAGGACTATCTGTATTCCACGATATGTGACGCCCTCCTTGAGCTTGGTTAGATCGAGATCGAAAGTCTCTTTCTCGGTAGAAGAGGCATCTCTGGTTATGACTTTGTCATAAAGTATTACATTATCAGGACACTCACAATCCCATTCTTCACCAACGAAAGCTACAATTCTAACTCTCACTTTCGAATCAAGGGTTATCGTGGCTTCAAGCGTAGCTGAAGGGGTTCCGGCTATCGGTATTATGTTCATGCCGTCATAAGTGACTATACCGCTGGTGAACTCGTAATCAACGATTTGTGCGAGGTCAACATGAACATAGAACGGGATCTTTACGGTGGTCGTTCCTCCACCGGAGTTCGTTGCCGTTACCGCCAGATGATAGAGTCCACCTTCCGGGTTTTCGCCCAAGAAATCCGCAAGTAGATTTCCGAAGACGAAATTGTAGAATTTGGCGGCTTCTATGGCTTTGGTATAGACAATCTCTTCCCCTTTAAGGATACTCCAGGAAGCGGCTGTCAGGGACTTCTTAGTATCGTCAACCTTGTACTGGAACTGAAGTCCAGTACCGTTGGCCGGATAAGTGCACGGCGCTTCGACTATCATCAGAGAACCGCCTATCCATTCAACGTAAACCTCGGGTTTCTCTGTTTCCTTGAGATCGAAGTGAGCGGTTGCGAGAATGTCTTTCGTCATCGTTGCGACCACTGTAGCCTCTTCAAACTCTACACCATCGACTACCCACATGACGAAGTCGCTGTTTGCGTCGGGCGTAGCCGTCAGCGTTACTACGGTGCCCTCATTGTAAACGTGATCGCCAACCGCTGGGTCGACCGCCCCGTCTCCGTCTCCGGCCTTTGCAACGGTCAAAGTGAATTGATCGACAGGTGGTTCCTCTGCCTTAAAGACCGCTTTAACTGATTTGTCAGAATCCATGGTAATTGTGTAAGGATTATTTGTATCCTGCTCCTCGCCAATTACCCACTTCTCGAATTCCCAGCCTTCATCAGCAACTGCTGTAAGCTCAACTGTCACTCCCTCCAAATATCCCTTTTCTTCAGGCTCGGGATTCTTGTCGACATGACCATCACCTTCTGTCGTTACTGTCAGCTGATAGTAGACCACCTTTGGTGGACAACCAGTCAGCATGAGCATTAATAGCAGAACAGAAAGCAACGTAGTAAGTTTCAAAAGTTTCTTTGCCACTGCACACACCCCCTATAAGGCGTTTGGTTGTGAAAAGTATTTGCTAAAGAACATAAAGAACATATAGAGACTCATATATTGACTCAAAAGCACTTTGAACAATCCCGAATTTAGGTGAAAAGCTAAAGATAACTTGTAAATCGCGAACACATCTCAATAATTATATACCACAATGAAACGACTAGAAACAAGATGAATCAAGAGTATTGTACCATTTCCAATAAGCACATGTCAAACTATTTTCGCGGCTAAACCGTCTCTTTGAGCGAGTCAAAGCAATAACAAAGCCAACTGCTAGATCTACGAGTACTGCTGGATGGTTCATCTTGCTTCGAATAGCCTTCGTGAGATAAATTATACACCAACTGAGCGCAGATTATGCCTTCGTGTTCTCACAGTATTTTGCTGAGCTAGCAGAACTCTTAGAAGGCGCAAATCACTATTGGATGAAATTCGAGAGAGTAACTCCGGAAAGAGTGGGTAGCTCGGACATTTATCATCCTTTCTTCTTGGATTCAAGATTCATTTGTTCGCTTTGGTTAATGTCTTTGGAGGATATTCTGTGATTTCCCTTGTCGATAATACGAATCGATCTTCCTTAGCATAGCGAAACTTCTGAATCCTCCACACTTAATTAATGTATAATTCGTATTATGAGAAGCTTGAATTCTTCGAAAAGCAGCTACTGGGTTAAGAGGTGTTTCCTTATACAGATCTTAATCATTCTTCTCCTGGCTTCCGGATGCTGGATTATCAAGAAGCCTACGGAGGAAGCTGAAATAGGTTTTGATAGATCGAGATTCACAATCGAAGAAGGCTCAGATTCCGTAATCCGCCTAGTGTCGAATAAGTTCGACGGGATCTACGCTTTTGAAGTAGTGCTCGAGGCTTTTGGCGGAGTTGAGATAACAGCCGTAAAGTCTCTATTGGATGAGCTATTATTGATTGCCGACTGTCATACCCGTTCACAGGCAGTCATCCACGGTGCTTTCCCTTACGATCAGCAAGAAGCGAGAAGTGAAGCCCTTATCGAAATCGAAATCCGCGCCACAAAAAGTGGCACGTTAAGGATTCGTTCGCATTATGCGCTGGACGTTGATTTGTCCGTCGTCAATGTGAAGTCGGATTCTTCGACAGTTGAGGTGACTGTCAGATGATCGGCAGATCTTTTCTTATCTGCATCATTGCAGTCGTTCTTTTTTCAGCTGTTCTTACTGGAGCACCCAGTTTTGACGGAGTCATAGCTGCTTATCAGCCGGACGGTACGCGGATCGAATTCAGACAATTTGGTGACGAGTACCATAACTTCATCCTAGATCTTCATGGAAGGCCGCTCAAGCAAGATCCTTCAAGCCGTTTCTGGCATTATGGAGTAGTTGTCGAGGGAGAGATACGCAGATCAGATCGCCTTAAAGGGATCGATCAGCCTGTCGGCATTCCCTCATTTGAACCTTGGCAGCTTTTCGAATCGTTGAACTTCACTACTCAAACGGCTTTCGAAATCCGCGAAGAACCGGTTAACAAAGAAGGAACGATCAGGGTACCAGTAATTCTCATTGATTACCCCGATTACCCCCATCAGTATTTGCCAGAGGACTTTGAAGAGATAATCTTCTCTTCTTATCCTGAACTCGCTCCCTTGGGTTCTGTGAGAGACTATTATAGCGAAGTGTCTAATGGTTCGCTTAATTTGTACGGAGAAGTGTATGGCTGGTATACCGCTGACAAATCTAAGGCTTTTTATGCGCAAGATGAATTCGAACTCGTTAGGGAAGCTATTTCAAAGGCCGACAAGGATATAGACTTCTCACTTTATGATAATAATGATAATGGGGTTGTCGATATGATAATAGTTATTCATGAAGGGATGGGGAGAGAACTCTCTGGAGATCAGCTGGATATTTGGTCTTTTCAGTCGAGATTGTTCGATTACGCGACGAATGACGGAGTAACCGCAGACCTCTTCACAATTCAGCCTGAGAGGGTTGACTGGCCAACGGAAATAGGCGGAGCTCCGGTGAGAGGGATTGCGACGATTGGTGTAATGGCACATGAAACAGGTCACCTATTCGGCCTCCCAGACCTTTACGACTATTCGGGAGCGACATGGGGCATAGGATACTGGGGAATTATGGCTTACGGTTGTTGGAACTACGTTGAAAGACCGGGAGATTTGCCTGCGCATTTCTCCGCGTGGTCCAAAGCGAAACTAGGCTGGTCTGTACCTCTTGAGATCTCGGGGTTCTGTGGCGATTTCTTCCTTGAAGATGTAAAAGTCGGCGGCAGACTTTTCAAGTTCTCGAACAGCAGCAGACCAGATGAGTATTTTCTTCTCGAAAATAGAGTAAAATCCGGATTCGACTACGCTCTCCCGGGAGAAGGTCTCCTTGTTTATCATATCGACGATTCCGTTTACGGGAATAGCGGTACTCGCAAGCAAGTTTATTTGCTCCAGGCCGACGGGAGGGATGAGCTTATGGATTCCTCGTCTCGGGAAAACAGAGGCGATGATGGAGATCCTTTCCCCGGTTCGACAAACAATACCTCCTTGAACTCGAACACCAGCCCAAATTCTAACTGGTACGACGAGACAGATAGCGGGCTCTTCATGTCTTTAATAACTTATGAAGAGAACCAGGTTCATTTCACTCTTGGAAATGGCCAAACTAAGATAGGCGTTCTATGCCCGCTTTTGATGAAGAACGGTACAGGAACTGTTGCCCTCAAGATGCTCGAAACCGCACTTCCCATATCGTCGATTACGGTTTCTCTCGAACTCGCTGCAGCAGACATTGTAGAGATTTCAGTAAACGAGAGGTGGGACGAAAAGCAGAGGAAGATAATCACTTCTGATGAAAGCACCCATATCGAGCTTTCTCTGAACTTCGCCGGTCTTGATTCGGCTATACCCGGCGCTATCGTTACTCTTCATCTGACGGGCAAACCGAGCAGTTCCGTTTTGAAGTCCGTCAGACTCTCCGGTTCATATCAGGATGAACCCAGTCTCGACTGTGTCGTCGAAAGAAGAATCAATCCCGCTGACATCAACAATGATGGCTACATAGATGAAGCCGACTTCCAGCTATTCAAGAAGAATTACTTCAAAAGAATTGGTGACGGAAATTGGGACACCATTGCCTCTCTGTGTGATTTAGACAATGATGACGCAGTTGGCGCCAATTTGACCGATCTTGCGCTCTTTGGAATCTACTCGAAGCAGTAAGTTCTAATGCTGCCTGCACTGCAATTCTTTCACCGTCAGAATTGATCGATAATTCTAAGACTCTCATAGTGAATGTACACGCTGAGGATACCCGATAAACTGGCAAACATGTATTGAAATGGGATGCCGTTTTGATTAGAATAGCTAATAACTTGAGTATCTCCAAATTCATAGATCCCTTACCCAGTAAGAATAATGTGGTCGAGTAATCTTTAAAATGTTGCGCGATATAATCTTTCGTTCGTTTATTTCACATCTAGAATATGTTTGACCAACTGCCTATTTGACTGCCGTTCTTTGACAGACAAATCCTGAATCTGTTAATATGCGGTTCTCCCTGTCGCGCTTTCAGTTAAGCTTATACAATTTCGTCTATCCTTCTCAATTTCTTTCCATCTCACTCGGTTGTTATTAGTTACTCTGGTATTAGTTACTCAAACGTTACTGTGCGTTGTCTAGCGTACGTATGATTTCTCCGGCTACTTACTATAGAATATAAGCAAATAAGGAATAAGTTAGATCGACTGTTTTCTTTTCAATTTTTGGGGTGGAGTTTCCTTATACATTAGGGAGGTGTACTAGATGAGAAAGTTTTTGATTTTCACTGGAATGATTTCACTACTTTTAGTTTTTTTTAGTAGTTGCGTAAGACCAATAGATAGTGAATACGATTCCATTGATCTTGGTAACTTCAATACAGGACTTGAGATTAATTACTCCATGCAGAACGATGAGGGATTTTATGAGAGTTCTGTGCATATTAACAAATTTACAGTTATAGGTAAGCTTATTTACCGTGTTGAGAACGATGTAGATTCCGGCGCATCGCTCTACTTAAAGTACGAAATGTTCGATAGCTGGAGAATAAAGGAAACAAGAGCGGCGACGGCTCTGAACAATCAATCTTTCCCCTCAAAAAACGGTTTCATTGATCCCGATGGACTGCCGAACATCTTTCAATTCGATCCGGCACTCTCTCAAACAGAAGAGATAGTTATACCTCTCGGGATTCTTTCGGAAGATGTAAGAGGTATATATTTTGCAATAGTAGGCTATTTTGAGAGATCTTCTGGCAGCAAAACTATCGAGGGTTATTCTTTCGGACCTTGTGTGTACTTTGTGCCTGTTAGAACTGATCCAAATATTGAAGTCAGACCTTTAATAAAAGTGGATGTTGAAGGCGAAGTTGATCTTTCAAGAGTGACTGATTACGATTGGGAGATAACTAAGGAGGCAAGTCCGGAAGTAATCAGCAATCTCAAGCAAGGAGATTCTGCGAGCGTTGAATACACATTGACCGCGACCAGACTCACCCCTGCGGTAACTGACACATACAGCTTAACAGGGATCGCTACCGTTACCAACGAAGGTTCTCTTCAAGCAGATCAGCTTGGGCTGAAAGTATTTCTTTTGGGGAAGAATGGCGGCAACTGGGTTGAGATGGATTCTAAGACCCTTATAGAAACGAGTTCAAATACGGCTGTAGCTGCAAGCGACTTGGTTGGAATTGGAAAGCCCTTCACTTTCGTTTTCAATCCAGGTAATTATTCAGAGATCAGAATTCTGGCAGAAGCAACTGATAATTGGCCAGAGATCGTGGATGACTTTGAGGATCATCTGATTCCGATTTCGCCTTCATCACAGACATTCGTTGATGAAAGTGCTTCAGTAATTGACATGCCGAGAAATCTTGTTGAATTCGAGAATCTCGGATTCTCGGTCGATAATACAGGCACATGGCCTTGGAGCGTTTCACCTTGGGTACTGACAGACGTAAATGGTGGATCAAAAAAGTACTCAATTGTCATAACAAATGTTGATGCTCCTCTTGGAAGTTATACTCTTACAAACGATGCGACCTTGACTGAAAATGACACCTTAACCAAGAGAGAAGCCTTTGCAAGAGTCATGGTTTCCACACCCCAACCCCAGGAAGATATTCTTACTCTTGAAGCAACCGTTACGGGAACATTCTCCTGGGCAAAAGAAATCGAATACGATTGGGAAATTGAAAAATCTGTAGCTCCTGAGACAGTTTATCTGGATATAGAGGAAGATAAAAATGTCACATATTCAATTAATGCTACAAGAACGCTGACCGAGAACTCTACTAATACTTTTTCTTACAAAGGGCAAGTCGAAGTAGGTAACTCTTCTGTTTCAACGATTCCAGCAGATGTCGATTTGACGATAAGCCTTCTGGAGTCAAGTGATGGAGGAACGTTCAATCCTGTCCAGGCAACAGTCACCGAGACACTATCTGGACTGAATCCAGGAGATGTGGTAACCAGAAACTTCGATTTCTCCAATTACTCGTTTGTTGAAGGATACTACTATAGCGTCAAGGCAGAAGTCGTTTCCGGCGCTGTATCAAAGACCAATACGGGAGCTCTTGCCGGTCCGATTTCGCCTACAACCCTTTTAGAGTTCGACAAGACAGCCACTGTGAATGATGCTTATATGGGGCCGGTAGGATTTGAAGTTACTCCCGATTCAGATTATGCATGGCCCTGGCTTCTTTCAGAGACACCGGCGGCAACTACCTATACATTTAATATAATGAACTTGGAAAAAGAAGAGGGAGAGTACAAGCTTCCAAATACCGTGACTCTCGTTGAAGATGATACAAAGCAAGAAAGAAGCGACGATGCAACTGTCACGATACTGGTTCCGGAAAACAACGACCTGGCAATAGCGAACGAACATGACATGGAATGGGATCAGACTAAGGAGTACAGCTGGGAAATTGAAAAGAGCGCAGTACCTGAAAGTATAGAACTGAATGAAGGAGAAGACGGCACCTTCGCTTATACCATTCTGGCAACCAGGACCCTGGAAGAGACGAATATCGCAACTCTAACAGGCCTTGCCACTGTTACTAACACGGGTAATGTAGCTCTTACAAACATAAATGTCGAAATAGTTCTTAAAGATGCAGACGGTGTGGAGATAGGTACTTTCACCGACACAATAGCTACTCTGGCAACTGGAGCAGAAAAGGGATTCCCTTACTCCTTCACATTTGATCCTACCTCGTACAAGGCACCGTTTAAGGTATTTGCGAAGGCAAATGACGGAGCTTCAGATGATCTTGAGACGGATCAGCCCCTGCCGCTTCCAAATGTTACAGAGTATGATGAAGACGCATTTGTAAAGGATACCTTCCTTTCATTCAGTGTGTCTGGAATTGAGATCGAAGGAAACATCTATCGTGATTGGTTCAACATAACAGAAAGTGCAAACTGGAATTCTCTCACTAACAGCTGGAGTGTAAGCTACAGCGTGAGAGCTACCAACACGGGGGCCGCACCTGATGAATACCCTCTTGATAACACGGTAGATATATACGGTGAGGATTCTGAAGAAATACTCGATAGTGATGAAGAAAGAGTCTTCATTATTGTTCCTCCAGACAACGATCTAGACATAGAAAACGAACATGACATGAAGTGGGATCAGACTAAGGAGTACAGCTGGATAATAGACAAGAGTGTTACCCCTCAGAGTCTCACTCTAGGTACGGGTGATTCCGGTACCTTCAATTACACCCTGGTGGCTACCAGGTCTGTTGAGGAGACAAACATAGCAACCCTTACCGGTGTAGCTACTGTTTCCAATACAGGCAATACTACACTCAGCAATATAGCTGTATCGATAGTTCTTAAAGATTTCAACGGAAGTACAATCAAGAGTTATAATACGATAATTATTTCTCTCGCACCTGGGAACGAACAGACTATTCCATATTCCTTTAAGGGGTTCAATCCCGGAGCCTACGCTGCTCCTTTCAAGGTTGTAGTAAATGCAATAGACGGCGCCTCCGATACTCTTGAAACAACTCAGACAGTACCATCTCCTGATGTAACCGAGATAGACGAGAACGCATATGTAGAGGATACTTTTGATCCATTCTCGGTTGCAGGACTCACTCTTTCTGGAAATATTAAAAGAGATTGGCAAGTGACGACTGCTAGCTGGACTCAGTCCTACTCTGTCTCAGTAGCCAACATGGGCGGTGCTCCAGGTCAATACCCTCTACACAACACAGCCGATATCTTTGGTAAAGATACAAATACAAAATATGATACTGACGACGAGACTGTGACTATAATCGTACCAGATACAGTCACACTAGAAGCTGAAGTTGAAGCTGAATTCTTCTGGAATAGAAGCAAGCTATATTCATGGGAGATAGACAAGGAAGTTAATCCAACTTCTATAACCTACGACGTGGATGAATTCGAAAAGGAAATCGACTACACAATAACGGCAACGAGGACACTTGAATCAGATGTTAGTGAGCACTCTTATCAAGGGGCCGTAACGGTTACTAATAGCGGCCTGAGTGAAGCTCAGAATGTGAAACTGCTCATAGAACTCCAATACTACGATGGCACCAATTGGATCACCATTGAGACGCTTCCACAAGTCTCTCTCGGCAATTTGGCATCCGGATTGTCCACTGTTCACGGCTTCGGACCTTCACTCTTCACACCAGTAGATGCTTCCGCTGAACACAGAATAGTTGTAGTAGCTTCGGCTGATGCACCAGCAAACACAGCAGATGATTCCTACAGTTCGATGCTCCAGATCACTAACAGTACCTCAACAAATGCAACTGCGACTCTGGACGATGAGTTCACGTATATTCCTGAAGGCTTCCAGATAGTCGGTACCGACCCCGACCCATTGCCTTTCCCGATGGAGCTGACAGATTCTGCAGTTATACAATTCTCGATCACGTTGAGAAAATTCTCATTCGACGGTTCAGGTGGAATTACTTACGTAATGGGCGTAGATTCCTACATAAGTGCAACAGTTTCGGGTTACATGGAAGGAACATACCCCGGTTGGTGCACAGAGGTAAATGTTCCTGGTATTGAAGGTCCATACACAATAGTGGACGTTTACGAGGGTGGCGCACCAAGTACACAGATGGCCAGGATCAACTATATTCTAAACAGATTCAGAGACGGTGATTATCCGGGTGTTGATTACAGGCACATTCAAATTGCCATATGGACGATAATGGAAGGTTCTATTAACTGGAGCTCGTGGAGAACTATGTTCAACCCAGATGTCCCGGATGGGGACAAGTCGCTCGTTGAAACCATTATTGATACTGCAGACGAAGATTTCCTTCCAGGCTGTGGTGATGTGATTCTCATAAGTGCATTGAGTTCAAACAAGCAGAACCTGATACTGGAAGCAGTATTGCCTTGCGAAGTGCAGGAGTTCACACTTGAGAACACGGCAACTCTTGTAACCGGGACTGATGAACTCTGGGACGATGCGGTTGTCGAGATAAAGCTTACTCCCACAGATCCCCAAGTCTGGAAGGAAGAGACCGCCTGGGGTGGAGACTATCATCCAGGAGCTGGGGCAACGTGGTGGTATTACTTCGACACGCAGGGGCCTTCTACTCAAGATATCTATGCAGGTCAGAAAAAAGTTGAAGGAGCTTCTGTTACCTATAAGAATGGCAAACTGACGATAGTCTTGGGACCGAACATGCGGTTGCAAAGTGTTTCTGACCCCGTTAAGATTCAGGGGTATGCAGAGGGTTCTCTGCCTTCTAGCAGTCCAGCTCCGGGAAAAATGACAATAAAAGGTTCGGATCTTGTGATTTCTGTAAGTCCTGCAAGATATTATGCAATCCACTTGGATGTTGAAGTCAAGCAGTAAACAGACAAGTAAACTCGATATCCAGCACTTCCGAAAGCTGTCGCCAAAGGCCCTCGTTGAGGGCCTTTGCTCTATTCAACTTGTATTAGCTACCTACCCGCTTATTCCTGCATACTGAATAGTTGATCCCTGATCGCCTGGCTCTATATATGAGTCGGAAATGCTCTTGAAGATCGCGGATCCTCCTCTTAGCTCTTTTGCCGAACCTGTATAAAGTCTCTCAGTTATACCATCGAAGTCCGAGTCATCCATAAAGCCATACGGACCTGTAGGATTCTTCAGGTGAAGAGCCAGTCTGAAATCAGTCATTATTTCTCCCAGTGTCTTAACCATTCCATATTTGGCTAAAGCATTTGTGATAGCCCCCGAACCGTTATTCTTATCCAGGAGGATATCTTTGTATACACTCTCAGTTCCCACCTGAGCTCGTATGTACTGCAGGAAAAGATATGACAACGCGTAGTTCGACAATGTGTCGTTGTTGTCCCCCCAATAAACCAACGAGTGACCGTTCTGGATATTCGTCGAGGAGTTGTAGTAGGAGATCCTTCTCGTAAGGACACCACTATATAGATGCTCAGCTGCCATCGAAAGACCTTCATTTATCCAGGAAGGCATTGGGTCTCCGCCTTCTACCAGGTAATTTCTGTTGAAATTCACCATGTGCTGGAATTCGTGCGCAAGAGTGGAGTATGCCTTTGAAACATCCACATGTTTGTCCTTCGGGTAATGCATCGTCGGATATGTGTCTATGTAGAATATCTCAGCTCTATTTGAGTTACTGATGTTGAAAAGGTCTCCAGAAGAGAAATAGCCGCCCACATACGCTCCCGTCGTCGCGAAGTTGTCCTGTATGTCGAAGCAGAGAATCTGAACCCTTCCGTTTCCATCTACATCGGAAGGTGTGTAGAAATACTCGGCTACCAGCGGGTAAATTGCGCTGTCAAATTCACTTCCCAATTCTGCAGCTTTTGATTCCGTAATAACGTCAGTGCTCTCTACCCAAACCTCAGAGTGTTGCCCGACGTACAGCAGTGTCGCCGTAAGCTGATAATACTTGTTCGTCGCAAAGTTTAGGACCCAGAATGATCTTGTATCGCCTACACCAGCCAACTCAAACGTATCTGATGGAGAAGCGATATTCTCTGGAAAAGCCTCATACGGAAGCGGAATCTCAGGATTGACCATATATGCTTCTCGTTCGAGATTGCCAGCAGTGGTAAAAGAGGTCGGGAGGAAGCTTTCAGAAAGAGTTCCAGTGAATGCTCTGCTTGTTCCACTTTCACTCTCGTTACTAACCAAGAGCACATCTCCTGTGTAGACCGGGCCAACTTTGTCCACACCGTCAGCAGGAACGCTGTCCCTGGTTATGAAGCACCAAAGAGAGCTCTCAGCAGTGGCTCCTTTAGTGTCTCTTGAAACTACTCTCCAGAAGTAGGTTGTTCCCTCTGTTAGTTCTCCGGTCTGCCAGGTTCCGGAAGAAATGCCCGTGGCTACTTTTGCTGGATCAGAAGAGGTTCCAAAGTAAACATCAAAGACCAACTGATCGCCGTCTGGATCCACACTTTCCCATGAGAGCGTTAGGCTCAATTCTTGATCGACCGAACCACTAACAGGGAACGGCGTATTTGGAGCAGTTGGCGCGCTATTCTCTTCGGTAACGGTCAAAGTGAACATCCCTGTAACTGATCCACCTCTGCCATCAGTTACTCGGATTGATATGTCGTAATTTCCCGCATTGATCACTGAAGAATCAACTGTGTATATTCCCTTTGATACCGACCCCGGCCCGCTAAGAAGCGTATACTCTAGGCTGTCGCCATCCTTGTCGCTTGCATAATCGGAAAGAGTTAATCTCAGTGTATCTCCTTTGGCAATGCTCACATTCTCAAAGGATACAACAGGAATAGAGTTGTAGACGGCTTTCACTGAAAGAGGCACGGCTACTACATACTCGATAGAGGTACTGTCACCTGCATTAACTCCGTTGATGATCCAGTACATAAAGTTATATCCCGCCACTGAACTTGCTTTTAACGAGATATTGGTACCTTCAGAGTACCAACCTGAGCCGCTTATCTCAACTAAACCTGAAGGTTGAGTCGCAGTTTCTACCTTTAATTCCTTGTTCATGTTCGCAGTAAAGGAGAAGTCTGAATCCAGCTCCACCGTTCTGTTTACAGAAGTCCCCCCATCGTTCCAGGAGGTAAACACGTATCTTACATCTGTGCCCGTAACAAGATTCGATAAGTCTTTCTCTTGCGGTGAAATGACCGAGAAAGAATGTGTGCTTCCTTCTTCAGCAACTAACTCGAAAGGTGACACAATCTGTTTGTCATCGAGCTTTATCAAAAGTCCTTCAGGAGTTGTCGAGACTCTCAGAGTCTTATTTGTTTCCTCTATCTTCTCGTACACTGCAACGACCTTTTTGGGCGAGTCAATCGTCACTGCTACGGGGTTTTGCTCTTTTGTACTCCCATTAACTAGCCAGCCTGTGAATCTTAAACCCGATACCTCTGGAGCCGTAAGACTAAGAACATTTCCCTTTTTGTGCCAGCCGCTCCCATCAATCTGAGCAAATTCAGATGATACTTCTACAAGAAACTCCGTCGTGTAAATGGCTTTTAGCCCCGTATCGGCTCCAAGTTCAAAGGTCTTTGTATTTGTTGTCGATCCATCTGCCCATTTTGAGAATATGTATCTAGTATCGTTTCCAACTAACTCCGCATCTATGTCCTTCTCCTGCAAAGCAGGGAATGAGATTTGAACGGAAGTGCCCTTCTCAAAAACGAAACTTTTCGGCGATGAATAGGTTCCGGAATTGAGATTAAAGACCAACTCTGAAGGATCTGATAGAACCTCAAGCGTTGACTCTTCCTTGCTCTTATAGACCGCAACAATCATCATCGGGCTGTTCGTTTCCAGGACGATTATCCTTCCATCTACGCGCTCACCGTTCACTTCCCAGTGTGAAAAGTTATAGCCGATTGAATCACTTGACTCGTAAGAAAAAGAAGAACCTCTGACTTTCCAACCAGTTCCATGGATTTCTGCAATCCCTTCAGGATAGGTAGCCGTTTGCACAAGATACTCTGTCTTTAGATTTGCGAAAAGCTCCATATCTGCCTCTAGTAAGACTACTCTCGGATTGGCTGTATTGGAATCACTCCATTTACTGAATGTGTAGCGAGTATCGAATCCAGGGACGAACTCCGATCCATCCATCATCTGCGGACCCGGAATCTCGACAGTCACAGAGCTACCATGAGTACCCGAAAAGGAGGCCGGAGAAGTCTTCGTCACTCCATTGATTCTCACCTCAAGTCCAGAGGGTTCTGTGTTGACGGAAAAAACATACCCGTTTTGTTCATAGTGGGCAGTGACTCTTTTGGGAGAGTCAACAATCAGCGCTAGGCTTCTGCCATCTATAAGCTCACCGTTCACTTCCCAGTGCGAAAACTCATAGCCGGATACCACCGGGGCCTCGAAGGAAATCGAAGATCCCTTTGCAAACCAGTTTGAATCCTTCAGAGTAGCAATTCCCTCAGGAACCGTTGAAGCCTGAACAAGGTATTCAGTTCCTGTAACCACTACTAGAGAGAGATCGCTTTTCATAACCACATTTCTGGGGTTGGTTCTATCTTGATCAGTCCATGACTTGAAGGAATACCGAGTATCTGGACCACCAACTAAGCTATTGAGATCCTTCTCCTGAGTAACGAATCCAATTGTACGTGAGGCTCCGTCTTCAACCTCAGCAACATAAGGACTGCCGACCTCTTTGCCATCTATGGTAACTTCTAGTCCTTTCGGCTCCGTCTCAACTTTGAGGGCCCTAAGAACCTCTTTTTCGTACACAGCCTCTATCATGACAGGAGAATCAAGCTTTATGGTCAGTTCGTGATTGTAATCAGCGATTGCATTGACCTTCCAATGGGAGAAGTGATATTCACTGACTTCACCGGGAGCTACCAGTGTCAGTACAGTATCCACAGGGTAGAAACCGCTTCCTTCGATTTGAACAAGACCTTTCGGATTTGATGTAATAGAAACTCTTACAGTTTTCTTCGTCTTGATTTCGAATTTCTTGTTTGAATCCGCCGTAATCACCCTTGGGTTGGCTACAGATCCGTCAGCCCAGCTATCAAAAACATGAACGACATCGGTTTCTTCAAGTGGTTCTTCATCTATAACTTTGACTACTACAGTCTCCTGGGGTCTTAGGTTAAGAACTAGCGGTGTTTTCTGAACATCCGAAGCTTCATAATTCGCCTGTTCGATATCTTTTAGAAGGGCAATCGAAATTGTGTCCGGTTCAGAAACAACCTCAACAGTAAACCACTGAATCCTGGGAACGCAACTGCTGAATATCAACGCTATGAAAAGTAAAGCACTCATTAGAATTGCATTCCTGTATCTAATCATAGGATCTCCTCCGAAACGATGGCGAGTAACTTCAAGTACAGTTTTATTATACACGCTTCATACATAAGTATCATAGCTATGATCACAACAAAAGACATCATCATCTGCTTGAATTTCTCAGCAATTTACGCTGTCCTTTGTACTAAGTGTTCTGTTCGTGTATACATCATTAAGGGAGATGCAAGTAAGTCTGTCTATAACTAAGAACGTACGAATGAGTATTTAATCGCTGCAGACTTTCACTAAGACTGAATTGTAAATTTTAACTTAAGGAAGATATTACACTTGACTCTTCTGCTGAAAGTTGGCGTAAGGGACCAAAAACCTCGGGATTTGTAGCAGGTTCTAAGAGAAACACACGGGAATTTTCTACCGTACTTTTGATTATTCATCAAGATTTACGTGAAAATCGTGAAGACTGTGTAGGGGTCGCGGTACCGAAGTTCATGAAGTGAATGCGCTGTGAAAACAGTTCTGGTGCCAGAAGGATTCTTTGTAAATATCGAGGTTCCTGTACCAAATGGATTATTGCTCGAAGACGCGAAGCAGTTAGATCTGCGGGGTAGCGTTTCTGAAGGAGACAGTAAGAACGAACACTATCTATTCCAGTTTTGAGCTATCTGATTTCCAAAGTGCGAACCCAATCAGAAGCGTACGAAGTATCATGGGAAAACATGCGAGGAATACTCAACTGCTACTTATATTCTGCAGCAAACACGGTAACCATGAGGAAATAACGGGCCTAAGTTCTGCTGTCACGGTGCGACTGTCCTCTCTCCAGTCCACGTGCCGACATTTTTCGTAAGATTATCAAGGAAGATCTCACCATCCTCGACTGAGACCTTGCTCTCGGATTCCTTAACATGTCCTGTGAAGTAGACTGTCCTTTCTTGATCACCATAAGTAACCGTTGCATGCATTACAAGATAGTTTTCGGGTCTTTCGGAGACTGTTCCTTCTACAGGTGCACTGAGGACAAAGTACCATCCGGTACCACTGAAGGAGCTTCCATCCTGCTTCGTTACGTATAAAGTTCCTGTACCCGATACGTCGGTCTCACCGTAGATAACCCTTCCCGAGAGGGACCAGGCGCCGGCAACTTCCACAAAACCGGCGGGATTTGACTTGAAAATGCACCCGGATAGCAGAAGTATCATTAGAACAACTAATAGAAGCAGTACTCGCTTCAAAATCCTCACCTTCTCAAATGAAGTTTCATTGTTTGCTTCCAGACCAAGTGCCGATTTTTCTTTCGGGATTCAGAAGATAGATATCCCCGGAAGGTACTTCGGCATAGACTGCATTCCCGTCGGTTCTTAATGAACCTCTCAACTGAACATCGTATGTACTGCCTGAACCTGTGGGATCTTCAACAGTTGCGTCAATTGTCATTACAAGGTTATCGAAATTAAAACTGACATTGTTGATCGTTGTGGTCATCTCTGAATGAAGGGGATTTCCACTCTCGTCCTCATAATCGGCCTCAAAAGACATAGTTACACTTCCAACGAAGTTGAAATTTGAAGACTGAATAGTTGCAGTACCTTCTCCAGTTGCATCGACCTGTCCGAATGAAGAACTTTCATAATCAATTGCTCCGGTGAACGTCCATGTTCCGAGATATGGATTGGCGAAGCCGTAGTTGTTGGCGAAGACAATGAAATCTGGCCCATCGATCTTTCCGTCAGGCACTCCTTCCTGAGAATATATCTTCTCCCAAATTCCCGAAAATGTTTTGCTGGCAAGATTTCCCAACGAGCTCATGTCGTAAATTGCATCATAACCTGGAGAACCAAGCGCATTTCCATAGCTCTGAGCAAAGGGTATGAAATCGAATCCCTCGACCTGACCATCTCCTGTGAAATCGCCCAGCAATTCTGGTTCCGTTCCGTTTGATTCATGGTAAATATCCTGGGTATTCCATATCTTGATCGAAGTAATAAGTTTTTTTTCTGTAAGTCCTTCAATTCTCAGTACCTCTTCACCTTGGTTCATCGTTGACCCTCTTGCAAGGGCGATGAGAGTACTTTCATCGATATACTTGACTATCTTCAGATAGTCATCAGGTACAAGTAATTTTGAGAAATCTATCGTCTCGTCAATTAACAATTCAATCGCATCAGCTTCCGATTTTAGTATGAAAACCATGTCGTTGCCATCTAACCTTGTTTCCAAACCGTTCTCTTCATAAAGCTTGATGTAGCAACCGGAAAGTAAGATCGCCATGAGAAGCACAAAAACAAAACTTCTGAATGTTTTCATGGTCGCACGCCCCCATCATTGAATTTCTCAGAATCAGTTTTCATTTATTGTTATTACACCTTTCTTAAGCCCCAGTTCTGGGTAAGTCTTTTTCAGCCCTCCGGCGGTGATGTAGTTTGTCTCAAAAAACACGCCACCCTCACTTTCGTAGGTCGCAAATTCGATATCGCTTATTCCTGCTTTCTTAGGCAGAAGATACATACGAATTAACTCTTTCTCTTCGTTTATTTGGGTTGACACACCCGATATGGCTATATGGGCTATTCCAGGGGAGGGATTCTTTTCAATGGTTATCCAACCGGCTACTCTGCAACTACTACCTTCCCAGCTGAGAACATTAGGGTCATAATCAATTACGACTTCAATCAGATTCACTGCCCCAAGCCCAACTCCATTTATTTTTACGTGGCCCTCTTCATCAACAACAAAATTGGCGTCTTCGATCGATATTTCGCCTGCGTCAGCAACAAAAACTGCTTCCAGACTGGCATTACTCGTAATCTTAAAAGAGTATGGGTTCTGGTCTGTAAGGAAAGCATCGTCGCTTTTCCAATGCAGGAAACGATAACCTTCGGAGTTAATCGCGTTCAATGTAACCATCTCACCCTTCTTGTAACTTCCGCTCCCTGTCACATTGCCTCCGCCAGCCGGTGTTATCTGTACCACAACCTGGAATGTTGGCTTTATGCATCCGGTCAACGAGATGATTGAAATGATAAATACTGAAATCAGGCAGATCTTAATTGCTCGATTCATAGTCATCGCCTCTCAAAGAATCAGTTTGTGATGGTTATTTTACCTTCATCAAGTATCAGATCTGAACCGCTGAGTCTTATCCCTCCAGTGGTGATAATATTCGTCTCGAAAGGAACACCACCTTCAGAAGTGTAACTTGTATATGCAAGTTCTGTCGTTCCGGCTTTTTTCGGGGTTAGCTCTATTGATAGTATGTTAGTTAACTCATCAATGAGCTTCGTGGCCCCCTCATTAGGAGAAAGTCCTATATGAATAATACCGTTGCCAGGATCTTTAAAAACTGGCTGCCACTTCGACAACCTGACAGAGAAGAACCACGAAGCATCAAAATATTCAGTATCATACTGGATAACAACTTCAATTAGATTGACCTCTCCAAGATTCTGAGCCCTAATTAATATTGGAAGAGGCTCGCTCACTGAGAAGGTTTTGTCTACCACTTCAATCATAGGCCTTTTCTCCAGAACAACATCTACACTTTTACTAGAATCAACAATGACACTCCCCGAGACATCGCCATAGCCATCTTTACTCACTCTATATTGTTTTTCACCTACTGTGACGCCCGTGAATATGGCTTTCCCCTGACTATCTGTGGTCTTTGTCACACTATTGAAAGCGACGTTCGCTCCTTGAACAGCTGCTCCTTCCAAATCGCTCACATTGAAGGTTATGGTGTAAGTTATCTCGCTGAAATTCGCTGTAACTGTCTTATTCTCATTCATTGTTATGTTTACCGGATTGGTCGATCCAGTAAGATCACCGCTCCATGAGTCGAAATTCCAGCCAGAGTCCGGGTTTGCAGTCAGTTGAACTACCTCACCATGTGTATAGGTCGCCTTGTCAGGATTCTTAGTGACCGTCCCCTTGCCTACGGTGTTCACTGTAAAAGTATACGTCTTCTTGGTGAGGGTAACGTTTATGGCCTTGTCACCATCGACGTTGACTTCTCCATTGGCGTTATTGTAACCCTCTTTAGTAATTGTATAGGCTTTGCTGCCGGCAAGAACTCCGGTGAAAACTGCCTTCCCCTGGCCATCCGTGGCCCTGGTTTCTCCGTTGAAGGCCACGTTAGCTCCCTGAACTGCTCCACCTGTATCGCTCACGTTGAAGCTTACCGTATATACTCTTGCGAAATTACCTGTCACTGTTTTGTCTGTGTTCATCGTAATGTTTATTGGATTCGCGGAGCCGTTTAGGTCTCCACTCCAGCCAGCAAAAATCCAATTTTCAGCCGGGTTGGCTGTTAACTGTACGACTTCTCCGTGAGTGTATGTTGCCTTGTCGGGATTCTTAGTGACCGTCCCCTCTCCGACAGCATTCACTGTGAGGGTATAGGTTTGTCTGATGAGTGTTATATCAACGCTCTCGTCGCTTTCCACGTTTACATTTCCGGTTGAGTTATTGTAGCCCTCTTTACTGACCGTGTACGCTCTACTTCCCGCAAGTACCCCAGTAAAAACGGCCATTCCTTCGGTATCCGTGGCCTTTGTCTCGCCATTGAAAGTGACGTTCGCTCCTTGAACAGCTGCTCCTTCCGAATCGCTCACATTGAAGGTCACCGTGTATGTATCGGGAGGCAAGGTCTTGAAACTAACGGATATCGTATGATTTGAAGTTATATTATTGAAGGTGTAAGTAGATCTTGGCCCAACCGACTCTCCATCTACAAGAACATCCTCCACACTGTAACCATCTGAAGGACTCATAGTGAATGTCTTGCTCGATCCGTGCTCAACTATCACTTCACCTGTAGGATCTATCCTTCCACCGCTTCCTGCGCTCGCAGTTATTGTGTGGGTTTTCTTGGTCAGCGTGACATCGACGCTCTCGTCGCTTTCCACGTTTACATTTCCGGTTGAGTTATTGTAGCCCTCTTTACTGACCGTGTACGCTCTACTTCCCGCAAGTACCCCAGTAAAAACGGCCATCCCCTCATCATTCGTCGCCTTTGTCTCGCCATTGAAAGTGACGTTCGCTCCTTGCAATGCTCCTTCCGAATCGCTCACATTGAAGGTCACCGTGTATGTATCGGGAGGTAAGGTCGTGAAACTAACAGATATCGTATGATTTGAAGTTATATTGTTGAAAGTGTAAGTAGCTCTTGGCCCAACGGATTCGTTATCTACAAGAACATCCTTCACACTGTAACCATCTGAAGGACTCATAGTGAATGTCTTGCTCGATCCGTGCTCAACTATCACTTCACCTGTAGGATCTATACTTCCACCGCTTCCTGCGCCCGCAGTTATTGTGTAGGTTTTCTTGGTCAGCGTGACATCGACGCTCTCGTCGCTTTCCACGTTTACATTTCCGGTTGAGTTATTGTAGCCCTCTTTACTGACCGTGTACGCTCTACTTCCCGCAAGTACCCCAGTAAAAACGGCCATCCCCTCATCATTCGTCGCCTTTGTCTCGCCATTGAAAGTGACGTTCGCTCCTTGCAATGCTCCTTCCGAATCGCTCACATTGAAGGTCACCGTGTATGTATCGGGAGGTAAGGTCGTGAAACTAACAGATATCGTATGATTTGAAGTCACATTATTGAAGGTGTAAGTAGATCTTGGCCCAACCGACTCTCCATCTACAAGAACATCTTCTACGCTATAACCCACAGCAGGTGACATAGTGAAAGTCTGGTTCGCCCCATGCTCGATGGAGACATTTCCAGCCGGACTTATGCTTCCTCCGGTTCCTGCTGTCGCAGTGATAATGTAAGTCTTCCTTTCAAGAGTTACTTCTACAGTTTTGTCCTCATCCACGTTAACACTTCCAATAGCTTCGTTGTAGCCTGCCTTGTTCACAGTGTAATCCTTGTTCCCCGCCAACACACCATCAAACACTGCTTTGCCACTCGCGTCTGTGGTCTTTGTCTCACTATTGAAAGTGACGTTCGCTCCTTGCACGGCTCCGGATGAATCAATCACTGAAAACGTTACGGAAAATGATTCTTCTCCCACAACTTGAACGCTGACTTTCTTCAAAGCGCTCTTGTATTTGTCTTTGGTAGCCTCGATCGTAATCTCTGCTTCTCCTAAAGAAACGCCTGTTACCATTCCGGAAGTTGAAACTGTCGCTACCAATTCATTGCTGGAAGAGAACTTCACGGTAGCATCCTCGGGTTTCACCTTGATCTGAATCTGTTCTGACTCCCCGATCCCAATGGATAGCTCAGAATTCTCTATTGACAGAGTTACGTTTCGAAAAAGAAAGCAACCTTGGGTTGAGAAAACCACAAGAACAAGCAAAATAGCCAGTAAAACTGATGAGGTCTTTTTCACAGAAATCTACTCCTTGAAGGAAATATGTAATTTCAGAATACCTGCTATTAAGATATTTTACCATGTTGTCATCTTATTCAACAAAGCGGGGTACCCTAGAATATCAACGATTATTTGGGTTTATTAGTGTAGCGCAGGGCTTCACGGATTTCTTCTATGTGAACTCCCCAACCAGCGTTGAGAAACTGGTTCTCTTCAATTTCCTTTCCGCCTCTTCTGAGTTTCGGGCTGAAGCCCAGCGGCAGATGAACCGTCCTGCTCTGGATTGCCCAGACCTTCCCTTTCATGTCCACTATTGGCCCGCCGCTCTGGCCAAGAAGACCTGGCGAAGAGGTCTCAACGAATTTCGCAATCTTCTTTGCCTCTTTGAATGCAGGAGCCACTACGGTTCTTGTGTATATTCCCTCAATCGGATAGAGCGAAGGCAAGCTCTTGCTGTCCATCAAAAATCTGGAGTTCTTTTTGTCAAAGGAGGCTCTTATTCTAGAAAAGGGATAACCGACCCTGCACAAGCTAGTTCCAATACTCATTTCCTCAGGTGTCACGAAAACGGGATACTCCATGATCTCAGAGGGGTCGAACGGGTCAAGTCTACCAACAACTAGATCGGACTCTGGGAATGGCTTTATATCCTTCAGGCTCTTTCCATCTCCACCCCACCAAAACGAATGATTTTCAATCTTCTTCTCCGGATCGTTTTCCTTTTTCGTCTGCTGCTGTTTGTATAAGAAATACGATTGCCACAGGTGAGCAACTGTTATTATCCAGCCTTCTCGATTAAGTATCATGAAGGTCCCGCAAGTTGCGGACACCTTGCCCGTACCGCTTCTCGTCAGAACTATGACCGGTCTTGTGAACTGACTTGCTATCCTAAAAGCTTCCGAAAACACTTCGCACCTCCAGTAGCGTTGCCTGAATTCAGATGCTGCTCTTAGCCGATAGTCTCTATCCAGAGACTTTTCGCTTGCACTTTCGTACAAAGAGACACATTAGAATGGTAACATACCGGGGTTTCTCGTCCTAACTTAATGCGGTACAATTTAGCTGATCAATGATATCGGATTAGGAGTGATCACTTGAAAGTAGCATTCAGGACATTCGGTTGCCAGATGAATATGAACGATACAGAAGCTATGATGGGTATTCTCTCTGACGCCGGTCACAAGATTGCAGGCAATGAGGAAGAAGCAGACGCAATCATCGTAAACACATGCGCCGTAAGAGGCAAATCTGAGAACAAGCTGTACGGCAAACTAGGCCAACTGAAGGCGCTTAAGAAGAAGAATAGGAGACTTCTGGTAGGTGTCTGCGGATGTGTAGCCGAGAAGAATGCCACCGAACTGCTTACTCACAAAGAGGTTGACTTCGTGTTTGGGACACGCTCGATTACGAAAGTAGATGAATTGCTCAGAAGAGCGGAGTCGGGCGAGAGATTCATAGAGATGGGCGACTTCATCGATGAACTCGATTCGGATACTCCTAGAATTAGGACTAGCTCGCATCACGCCTGGATTACCATAATATTTGGCTGCGACAAATTCTGTTCTTACTGTATTGTGCCATATACAAGAGGAAGAGAGAAGAGCAGGGAAATGGAAGACATCCTATCCGAGGCAAGAAAACTTGTAGCTGAAGG
Source organism: Mesotoga sp. Brook.08.105.5.1 (assembly GCF_002752635.1). Classification (NCBI taxonomy): domain Bacteria; kingdom Thermotogati; phylum Thermotogota; class Thermotogae; order Kosmotogales; family Kosmotogaceae; genus Mesotoga; species Mesotoga sp. Brook.08.105.5.1. The sequence goes on along the minus strand of NZ_AYTW01000006.1, from coordinate 25,134 downwards.
TTATAAAGAAATAACCTACCTTGGACAAAATGTCGATTCATACGGAAAGGACTTGAAGGATGGGTCTTCACTTGCAGAGCTTATAAGAGAGACGACGAAGATAGATGGAATTGAAAGAATCTGGTTTCTCACTTCATACCCAAGAGACTTCAGCGACGAGTTGATTGAAGTAATTGCTTCATCCGAAAAGATATCTCGCTCCATCCACTTGCCCGTTCAGTCGGGAAGCGATCGAATCTTGAAAGCAATGAACAGGGGCTATTCGAGAGAGTACTATCTAGATCTCATCGAACGTGTCAAAACAAGAATTCCTGATGCAACCTTGAGCAGTGATATTATTATCGGCTTTCCCGGGGAGACAGAAGAGGAGTACGTAGAAACGGTTTCGCTTGTGAAGGAAATCAGATTTGAACGAATCAACCTGGCAATGTATTCACCCAGAGAAGGCACGATATCTGCAAGAAAGATGGCTGATGATGTTCCACAAGAAGTGAAGACTAGAAGGCTCAATGATCTTCTCGCTTTGCAAAAACACATCAACAGGGAAGAAAACGAGAAGTATCTTGACAAAGTTATAGATGTAATCGGCGAAGGCAAGATCAAAGGAAACGGCAAGATCTACGGAAGAACAATGAACAACAAAATCGTCATCTACGAAGCACAACCCGAACTGATCGGCAAATCTGTTAAGATCAAAGTAGATAGAGTATCCGCGGGACCGTTGTATGGAGAGATCGTGGGAGTGGGGTGAGGTTAGAGGTTAGAGAGTCAAGATCTTATCGCTCTTCCAACCTCTCATCTCTGTCCTCTGACCTCAGTTTTACGAAGAACCTGGACGCGTGGCGTCGGAACGAAGAACCGTTCTTCGAAGGACGGTTTCATGGTCTTGACGAAGGACCAAGGACGGATCTCTTAAGCATGACGGCATGTGAGGTTCTCAGAACGACCTTGCTTTTGAGTCCTCTTTCGAGAGACTCATTATTATCTTTAGTTAGGGAGTTAGTGAGGAATAATATGATACTCCTTCTCCCTCAGCAAGGTACGCTGTGCGCTCTCTCTTGAGTAGATTTGATTATGATGCATTACGCTGCGTTTGGCTCTTGATGATCCTGATCTTAAGTCCTCCCTTGAGGGAGGAGGGCCACGCAGTGGCGGAGGGTGTTGGCCTTTGAAGATAGATAGCAAAAAACGGGACAGACGTCAGGACCCCGCCAGTCTCTGTTTTTGCTTCTTGGCTTTTCACAACACTCAGCGTGCAGCGTATTTTGATAAGCGGATCTTCAGGCCGCAAACACCCGCCCCGCTCAAATTGGGATTGTAGATCAAGAGCATATAGCCAGGTTCATTTGCTAATGATGACAATTCTGGAAGTAAGAAGCGAGATGATCGAACTCCAAAGAAGATGATGTGTTGAATGATAAGGTGCTCAAGCGGGGGGCTAAAGAACAAGAGTGTAGATATTCGCATAGTCAGGTCTATTTGATAGTGATGACTGATTCTGGAACTAAGAAGCAAAATGATTTGGCATCAAAGAGATGATGCGGGTAATGATGAGCTCTCGAGAGGGGCGTCAATCACTTCATCGCCGATGGGATATTTCTAACCGGTCTTCTCAGAGAACGGCGACCTGTGACGGGCAGCGTGGTCTTCAGCGAACAGCTTGTTCTCTCAAGCGTTGAGCGACTCTTATCGAAGGAGGTTAAATACAGCGTGCAGCGGCTCTTTCAAAGGGCGGTTGACAGGCTTTTTGTCATGACTGAATCAATAGCAGAATAGGTAGTGAATATACACTCGAGAGGAAAAAAGCAGGGGCTAGATGTTTGATCAAGTTCAGCCTGACCTGGCGTTACGTTTAATCTTGATCTTCGGACCTCTACCTTTTCACCTCTAAATTGATTATGATCTGATCCAAAGACGCCCTTTTCCACCGAAGATATCTGGCTTGAGCTTGTGATAATGGCTCCATAGTAACGGGTTGTGTTATCGATAATAGGAATAGCAACGCGATATGTTCTTCAAATTGGAGGTCCGTAAATGAAGGTGCTTGGTCTCGTTGTTGAATACAATCCCTTTCATAATGGTCATCTTTATCATCTTTCACATTCGAAAGAGATTGTGAAGCCGGATGTCACCGTTGCGGTTATGAGCGGCAATTTTGTTCAGCGAGGAGAGCCTGCAATTGTCGAGAAGTTTGCAAGAGCAGAAGCAGCTCTGGAGCAAGGTGTCGACCTGGTTCTCGAATTGCCGGTAGTGTATTCCTTGCAGGACGCCGGAGGGTTCGCAACGGGATCAATATGGACACTTGACCATGTGGGAGCAACAGATGTCGTTTTCGGAAGCGAGACAGACGATATCGACCTGATGAAGGCCGTGTCCAAAGTTTTGATCAAAGAACCCGAACACTATCAGGATCTTTTGAAGAAACATCTTAAGACAGGTCATTCATTTCCTAATGCCAGAAAGTATGCTCTGAGAGACTTTATACATACTGAAAATGCGGCTCTTTCACACCGAATTGAAGAGATAGGTTCATCCAACAACATCCTGGGTGTGGAATACTTGAGAGCGATTCAAGAGATAAAGAGCAAGATGATTCCCCACTCAATAAGGAGAGTCGGAGCTTCTTATACTGATGAAGAGCATCGTGGAGAATTTTCTTCCGCAACGGCAATCAGAAGGCTGATTCAAAATGGCAATATCGAGAGCGCTTCTCAAACAATGCCAAAGGAATCCCTTGATATAATCCTTCGGGAAATCAGGTGCGGAAGAGGTCCCGTCTTCAAGGAGGATGTTGAATCCTTCTTCATTTCCTTTTTCAGGCTCTTATCAAGAGAGGACTATTGCCGATATTATGGGTTCGTCGAAGGTCTAGACGCGAGATTTCAAGAATGTTCCATAGAAGGTAGTCTTGAAGGGTTTCTGCACTGCGTCAAATCGAAGCGGTTCACCTTATCTAGAATCAGACGGCTTATGTACTATCCCATCTTTAGATTCACAGACGACCTAATAAGAAGAAGCAACGAACTCGGCCCTCAATACATTCGGATACTGGGCTTCAATGAAAAGGGAAGAACTCATCTTTCGAACATCAAGCGCTCAACGAATATCCCAATCATAACCACGGCTTCTTTATGGAGAAAAGTAGTAGACAAATCTCTCAAAGATGAAATGAAGATAGATGTTGACTTGCTTGAGGCACAGCTGAAGAGGGATTTCACAGCCGTAAGATTTTACTCAAGTCTCTACAAGTATCCCGAAAGCAGAGCAGGAGGCTCTGATCTATTATCACAAATTGTTTACCACAGACAGGAGCGATAGCCAATGCTTATTCAGATCGCGATTTCCAATTCTCCTCTGCATGATACGTACACATACAAAATCGACGCCCCTGTTGAACCGGGTGAGAGGGTCGAAGTGAATTTCGCCGGGCGAAATACCATTGGTTATGTAGTATCATTGGAAGAAAAAAGAGGACCCTTCAAGATCAAGAGTGTGAACAAGAAAGTCGATGATCGTTCCTTTCTTTCACAAGTGGATCTCGAACTCGCAAAGTTTGTAATGAGAGAGTATCTGGCACCCCCAGGCAAAGTATTTGATTTGTTCTTTCCGCCGGGCAAGCTGCTTTCAATCGATGATTACGTTGTTGCCTTTTCAGACGAGCTTGGATTTCCACCTACTCAAAAGGATAAATTCATCAAGGAGTTTGGCGAAGACTATCTCAAAAAACTTCTCGCCTCCAGAAAAGTGAAGATCATGCATAGCTTTGACCGAAAGACTCCGAAGAAACGAAAGACACGGAGAGTGTCGCTAGCAAAGAAGACAGGGATTATAGAAGAAGAGCTCACCCCGCTATGGCAGATCGTAGTTGATTATCTGCTTTCAGTCGAATCGGAAGAGATAACCGAGCTGGAAAAGAAACTCAAGCTCAGAAGTCGAAGTCCGATTGATACGTTGATCTCAAAAGGAATTCTTTTGGTAGAGGAAATTGAGGAAGACGACTCCCACTGGGTAATTCCCGCCGTCGATGAGCTAAGTGTCAGCCAGAAAGAGGTATACAGAGAGATAATGGAAAGCGACTCAAAGTCCTTTCTTCTCCACGGGTTGACAGGCACCGGAAAGACAGAGGTTTACTTCAAGGTTATGGAATACTGGCTAAATAGAGGCCGGCAGATACTGTATCTTGTCCCCGAAGTGTCGTTGACTCCGCAACTCCTCGCAAGGATCAGGGGAGCCTTTCCGGGAAGAGATGTTAGACAGTACCACAGTTACATGACCCGAGTACAGCGCCAGATGATCTGGCTCGATTCAGTTGAAGGGAATGTAGACATCCTGGTTGGTACGCGGAGCTCGCTCTGGGTACCAATGAAGAATACAGGTCTAATAATCGTAGACGAGGAGCATGACTCGAGTTTCTATCAGCAGAGTGTGCCTTTCTACGACGGGGTTCAGGCTGCAATACGCAAAGCAGAACTTGGGAACATACCTGTGATTCTAGGATCTGCGACTCCAAGAGTTGATCACTACCATCTTACCGAATCAGGCAGGATTTCCTTATTATCTCTTACCGAAAGACCTGTCGGCTCATTCCCAACGATTAGAGTAATCGACATGAAAGATGAGAAAAATCCCATAATAAGCAAACAAGCACTTGAAGAGATAAAGCGGACTGTCTCGGAAGGAAAACAAGTATTCGTTTTTGTGCATAGGAAAGGTTATTCGAATTACGTCGTTTGCTACACATGTGGAAAGACTATCACCTGTCCTCACTGCTCGGTATCCATGACTTTTCACAGAAACGATAATTTGCTTAAGTGCCATTACTGCGGTCACAGGAGCGCGATCCCGAAAGTCTGCCCAGAATGCGGATCTATGACTCTCTCTGCAAGGGGCTTTGGAACGGAGAGAGTGGAACACGATCTTCAAAAGTTCTTTCCGTCCACGAAAATCATGAGGATGGATAGAGAGACGATCGACAACCCGATTGCTTATGAAAAGGCCTTGCTAGAGATCTCCAGAAAAAACTGCCAGGTAATTGTTGGAACAAAGATGATTACGAAGGGCCTTGACTTTCCGGATGTTGAGATGGTTCTTATCGTCGATGCGGACAGACTGATGAGCTTCCCCAGTTACGACAGTTCCGAGACCGCCTTTCAGCATATCGCTCAGGTTAGTGGGCGCTCAGGCCGGGCAAGTGTAGGAAAAGCGTTCATTCAAACTTTCAATCCAAACAACAGAATTATGAGAGCAGCCTGTGAAAGAGACTACGAGTCCTTCTATGAAGGCGAAATCAACCTTCGCAAGAAACTGAACAACCCGCCGTTCAGTAGAATCGCCGAGATTATCTGTTATGGAAGTTCAGAGGATGAAAGCGGAGAACTGGCAGAAAGGGTTTTAAAGGAGATACAAGAGTCAGGAGTCAGCTCTCTAGAAGTCTTCGGGCCCCTAGCCCCTCTTCTCTCCAAGCTTAAGAACTCTTATAGAATGAAATTAGTGGTGAAGATGCCAATAGATGGAAGCTATGGTTTCCTAGAGAAGATTCAGAAGAAACATCCCGCCGATATCCAGATAATCATCAACGGCATCGGCGGAATGGTATAGATCATAAACCTCTCTTCAGTTCTCCGGGGAAGAAACAGGACACGAAATGCCCTCCACCTACGTCCTGAAGCTTGGGTTCTTCCTTTGAGCAAACGTCCTTCGCTATCGGACATCTCGGATGGAATCTACAGCCAGAGGGTGGGTTTATTGGGCTGGGAACGTCCCCTTCGAGAAGTATTCTTTGTTTCTTCTTTTCAGGGTTAGCCTCGGGAATTGCAGACATCAAAGAGACCGTGTACGGATGGAGAGGGTTATCGAATAATTTCTTCTTGTCTGATAGCTCGGCGATCTTTCCAAGATACATTACTGCAACGCGCTTACTGACATGCTTCACGACACCAAGATCGTGTGCAATAAACAGGTATGTAAGTCCGAACTCCTTTTGAAGATCACTTAGAAGATTTAGAATCTGGGCTTGGATCGAAACGTCAAGCGCGGAGACGGCCTCGTCGCATACAATAAGCCTTGGATTCAGAATTAGCGCTCTGGCAACTCCTATCCTCTGTCGCTGCCCGCCGCTGAACTCATGAGGGAACCTCGACATATGATCCTTTGACAGACCGACTTTTGTCATAATATCGGCGACTTTGTCCAGAACGTCACGGCCGGTTGCAAGACCATGAATTCTTGCTCCCTCGCCGATTATGTTCTTAACCCTCATTCTTGGATTAAGCGAAGAAAAGGGATCCTGGAAGATAATCTGAGCATCTCTTCTAAAAGCCTTCCTCTTCTCTTCTCTATTTCCCAGAAGACTCTTGATGAACTCACTCCTGTCTTCATTGAACTCTTTGAAATACTTCTCAGCCATACTCTTATCGAACTCATCTTCAATAGAGTTAAGGGCGCCCTCAACAGTCCCTGCCTTTGCTTTCAAATCGACGAATTTATCAATATACGTACTTTTCAGGTACTTTCTTGCCTTCAAAGCCGGCATGAAGAAATGCGTCGTATCTTCGTCTCCAACGATTATTCTTCCCGAAGTCGGCTCATATAATCTTAGAACAGTCATCCCAGCAGTTGTCTTTCCACAACCTGACTCTCCGACTAGCCCAAGTGTCTCCTTCTCATATACATTGAAACTGACGTCATCCACGGCCTTCACCTGATCAACAACTCTTCTGAAGACTCCTGCTTTTACTGGGAAATATTTTATTAGTCTGTCTGATCTGAGAAGCAGTTTGCTTTCGCTGGATTTACTCATGCAGTCTCACCTGCCCTAGATACCTTGATAGTTTCAATGAGCTTATCGATATGCCAGCAGGCAGCAGTGTGTTCGTTTTCTATCTCTACCAGTGGCGGCTCTTCCTTTCGGCACTTATCGGTAGCGAGAGGGCATCTCGTATTGAACCTGCATCCGTCTGGGAAATCAAGAGGGTCAGGAACGACACCGGGAATGTTATAGAGAACCTCTTTATCTTCATCCAGCTTGGGAATCGCATTCATTAGCCCCCAGGTGTATGGATGCCTTGGATTTTTGAATAGGGTATGAACGTCGGCATATTCAACAACCTTTCCGGCGTACATCACTACGACTCTCTGGGCCATCTCGGCAATGACTCCCAGGTCATGAGTAATCATTACTAGAGCCATACCATACTGATCCTGAAGAGACTTCATGAGCTCAAGTATCTGCGCCTGAATAGTCACGTCAAGAGCAGTCGTGGGCTCATCTGCGAAAAGCAGTTTGGGATTACAGGAGAGAGACATCGCTATCATAGCTCTTTGGCGCATCCCTCCAGAGAGTTCGTGGGGATATTCATCGATCCGCTTTTCAGGTTCGGGAATTCCAACCTTCTTAAGCATATCTATTGCCATTTTCCGGGCCTTCTTTTCGTCAACATCCTGATGAAGCAAGATAGCTTCCATTATCTGGAATCCTATCGTAAAAACTGGATTCAGAGCCGTCATGGGTTCCTGAAAAATCATAGCCATATCGTTTCCCCTGATCTTCATCATCTTGGATTCCGGAATCGCCATTACATCTTGGTCGTCGAAGATTATCTTACCGCCTGCAATTTCCCCCTTCTCGTCAAGAAGTCTCATTATCGAAAGAGAGGTGACACTCTTTCCGCAGCCAGATTCACCGACGATTCCAAGCGTCTCTCCTGGAAAGACCTCGAACGTCACTCCATCGACGGCTTTCACGATTCCATCCTCTGTGTGAAAATAGGTTCTCAAATCTTCAACCTGCAACAGTGCTTTCTTCTTAACCATGACTCAAACCTCCTTAGCTTCTCATTCTCGGGTCGAAGATATCCCTCAAGGCATCTCCGACAAGGTTCCATGCAAGAACGAAGAGCACCATGGCAGTACCGGGGAAGACAATTGCAAACCATGACTGGTCAAGCATCGTCATCCAGTTCCTTGAATAGGAAAGTATCGTTCCCCAGTCAGCATAACCAGGTTCTGCCCCAACCCCTAGGAAGCTCAATCCTGCTGCAGTAATAACATAAGAACCTATTCTCATTGACATCTGAACGACAACCGGAAAGATCGTGTTTGGAAGGATATGCTTGATAATAATCTTCCAATCCTTCTGTCCGAGAGCTTTTGCTGCGAGCACATATTGCTCTTCTCTCGCTTGAAGGATATTTCCCCTAATAAGACGCGCTGTGCTCATCCAACCGAAGATTATCAAAGCAATTATAACTTTGTCTAGACCCTTGCCCAGAATCGTTGTCATAACCATTGCAGCAACCAGGAAGGGAATCGACAAGAATATATCCGTTATCCTCATGAGGATTTCATCGACCCAACCACCAAAGTATGCGGCTATAGATCCCACAATGACTCCAATCAAAGATGCAAAGCCTGTTATGATTAGACCCAGTCTAAATGCAGTTCTAGTTCCCCAGACAACACCATAGAAAACATCTCTCCCACCGATAACCCCAAACGGGTGTTCGGCTGAAGGAGCTATCGGTTTCGACGACCACGAAACTCTTGGAATCTGGTAATTGTCACCCATTTCATTAACACCAGCAATCTGAGGGGCAAAGATCGCTATGATTATGAAGAAGATCAGCAGACAAGTACCAAGAACTGCCGTTCCGTTTGTCCAATATTTCTTCATTATCTTTCTGAATTCACTCTTTCTCTTTGCAGGCATCAATAGCTTCCCCCTCACTCTAGCCTTATTCTCGGGTCAACAAGGGCGTAAGAGATATCAACAACCAGATTGCCAACAACCATAATAAATGAGAAGAACAGAGCTCCGCCAATTATTGACCAGTAATCCAAAAGGCTCGCAGCATCGGCAAGGAACCTACCCATTCCGACTCGTGAGAAGATTGTTTCAACGAATACAGTACCGCCAAGAAGCCCTATTATCGAAGCCCCGGAAACTGTTATGACAGGAATTAACGCATTCTTCCTTGCGTGCTTCTTGATTACCACTTTTTCAGATACTCCCTTTGCTCTTGCGGTCCTTATGTAGTCTTTTCTGAGAACTTCGAGCATACTTGATCTCGTAATTCTTAGAAGATACGCCCACCACAAATACGCTAGAGTCAGCACAGGGAGAAAGATGTGACGCAACGCATCAACAAATATATCGAATCTTCCATTCAACAACGCGTCAAACGTAGTCATTGAAGTAATTGTCTTCCAATCCGCGCCTCGCATCACAAGATCAAACTGAGTGCTGGCCATTCCTGGCGGGAACCACCCCAGAACTGAGTAAAAAAGCATAAGCAGCAAGAGTCCAAAGACAAAATCGGGAAGTGACCAACCTATTAGAGCAACTACCCTAATGAACTGGTCAATGAACTTGTTTTGATGAACCGCAGAGATCACTCCCAACCATATTGCCACCAATATTACTGGAATAATCGCATAAATAGTCAACTCCAAAGTATGCGGGAAACGCTCAAGCATGGCTGGAAGTACGCCCTTCTTACCCACCATCGAATAACCGAAATCGCCCTGCAGAATGTTACCAAGCCATTTGATATACTGGACAGGCATCGGTTCATCCAAACCATACTTTCTGATGAGTCTCTCCGCTGCATCCGGAGTCTTAAGTGCTTCAGGACTCTTTATGTACGAAGCTAGAAGTCTGTCAGGTCCCAGCGCCCAGATCATTGAGAAAATTAACAAAGTCACGCCTATCAGTATAAGCGGCATAAGTAGGAGCCGTCTGATTATGAAAGCAGTCACCTGAGTATCACCCCTCTTACCAAAAGAGATTGCATTTCCAATTATAGTCCAAATTTCTTCTCAAAAAAAGAGCCGGGCGGCAAACTCCCGGCTCTCAAAAGCTAACTGTTCATTTAGTTGCTCTTGGAAAGATGATAGTAGTAGTAATTGGATCTGACGGGCATCGGATACCAACCCTCAACCCATGGTGCTCTTACGTTGATACCTGTAGGCTGATAAATAGGCAATCCAACAACTGCGTCAATGACTCTTCTCTGGATTTCTTTGTAGAGTTCCTCTCGTTCTTTAAGGTCAGTTGACTTGATTGCAGCACTGATCAACTCATCAACATTTTCTCTTGCCCATTCCTGATAAAGCTCTCCCTGAGGTTTGCCATAAACGCCATTGCTTGCGTAGTAGGTAGCAATGAAGTTATGGGGATCGGGATAATCCGCCTGCCAACCTATTACAAATGCAGGAAGCAATCCGTTCTGATAAGTGCTGAGGTACGTCGGCCACTGAACGCCTAGTGTCGTTATTTTGAACTTCGGATTCAGCGAGTTTACGAAGTAGGCAAGCATTTCACAAGCAGTCTGCCTGGCTTCATTACCAGTGTTGTACATCAGCTGCATCGTGAAGCCTTTTTCCCAGACTTCTCCGCCCCAGGCAAGCTTGAATTCTGCAGCTGCCTTCGCTAGATTGAATTCGGTAAGGGGTAGGGTCTCATCGAAACCGAGGAATCCTTCGGGGAGGTCTGTGGGAACAAGTCTTCCCTGACCCATTGCTACTTCTTCGATAAATGTAACCGCATCGAAGGCATGTGTGAAGGCCCTTCTCACATGAATATCGGAGAAGAAATCTCTCGGAATGCCTTTCCCATCAAGCTTCCCACTGCCAACATATTCGCTGCCTTCAACCACAAGCCAGTTGAAGTGGAGCGAAGTAATGGTTGCCTGAGGATAACCTAGAGTGACTATCGCTTTACCCTGAGCCTCAAGTGCTCTGGCTTGATCAAGATACTGTGCAGGAAAATACACAATGTCTGCGTCACCGGCTTCAAAGATTGCCTTCCTTGTGGAGAATTCATCAACACCCCAAATAACGACTGTCTTCAGCTTTGCGGGGCCTGCCCAGTAATCGTCAAATCTTTCAAGTATTACCTTCTGCTGTGCCCTGTCCCATTCAACAAGCTTGAATGGGCCTGATCCCGCATCGAAGTTATGCAACACACATTCCTCAACCTCAAGATCATGCCATTTCCACCAGCCATCTGCATTTCCGTCCCAGCCACCGAGTTCCTTGACTGTTTTCGAATCCACAATAGCGGACCAAGAGCCGAAGTGCGAGATGATATTCATGAATGGAGCAAATGCGCTTTCAAGAGTGAAGACCACAGTATTGTCTACAACCTCCACTAGAGGATCTACGACTTCCTCATAGAAAGAGATCAGTTTTGCCTTAGCTTCTTCGGACGTCGGGTTCCTGTCAACATCCACAGCCTCCGAATAGGGCATCCCAGCGTAATCTTCGAACAAGTCTTCAATACTTGCGAAATTGGCACCGGTAAAAGCTTCGATAATCATCCAGTGAGGCCCACCCGATGGATCTCCAAGGATGTATCTTTCGAAGGAGTACTCAACATCTTCCGGAGTAAGTGTGTTTCCGGTATGGAACTTGACACCTTCCCTTATCGGAAAAGTATAGACTCTTCCATCCGCAGAGAGAAGTCCATTTTCCACCGATGGTACTTCTGTGGAGATCATAGGGAGGAACTCGCTCATGGACTGTCCATCGTACTGAATCAAGTTGTCATAGAGGTTCTGAATTGCCTCACCACTTGCAGTGTCATAAGACTGCAGGGGATCTAGTGTCTCTGGCTCGCTGATGGTTAGGGTAACAAATGTTTCTGGGTCGCTTGCAAACGCAGTAAACGCTAAGAAAAGCATAGTAAGTGTTACCAGCAAAATCTTTTTCACTAATGTTGCCCCCTTTCGAAATAGAGATGAGTGTGATAGTACAATTATAATCTATGGAGCCTATAAATTCAAAATGCCGTTAACTTGCACGTATTATTTCGTAATCCAAATCAACTTCGCGACTTAATTGTATTGACAACGCTCTTAAGACGATGGTAGAATCAATCTTGTTCGGGTGCGTAGCTCAGTGGAAGAGCGCTTCCTTGACGAGGAAGAGGCCGTAGGTTCAATCCCTACCGCACCCACCAGAGGGGAGAGAGATTGTCTCTCCCTATATTTTTTCCAAAGTCTTCAATATCAGCTTACTCAGGTCGCTTCCAGCCCTCTTAGCCATTTCAAGGACCTCCTCGGCTGTAAGAGGCTTCAAATCGTCCGGAACGGCTCTGTCCGATATCGCAGAAAGGCCGAGCACCCTGATACCTGCGTGACGCGCAACTATAACTTCCGGTACGGTCGACATGCCGACAGAATCCGCACCGAATCGTCTCAGCATTCTGAGTTCCGCAGGAGTCTCAAAATTCGGACCTGCCACACCTACATAAACTCCTTCATAGACGCCTATACCAAGCTCTTTGGCAGAAATAAGCGCCTTGTCCAACAGATCTTTGTCTATCGCATCGCTCATGTCCGGGAAGCGTGGACCCCATTCATCGACATTTTGACCTATAAGAGGATTGTCGCCCATGAAGTTGATGATGTCTTTTATCAGCATGACTCTCCCCACCTCGAAATCAGGGTTCAAACCGCCCGAAGCATTGGTGATCAGAAGTACTTCTACACCCAGTTCTTGCATTATCCTTATTGGAAAAGTCACAGTTTTCATGGAGTAACCTTCGTAAAAATGAAAACGTCCATTCATGAGCATCACATTGTGGTGGAGGGCATTCCCGAAAGTTAGCTCGCCCTTATGACCGGGAGCAGTTGACAACGGGAAGCCGGGAATCTCATCGTAAGGAATTGATACTGCGTTCTCAAGGCTATTAGAAACATCTCCAAGTCCACTGCCAAGAATCACTGCAACTTTTGGCTTCAGCTCAACTTCCTTTTCAATGAAACGAGCAGCTCTCTTTACGTTTTCAACATATTCCCTGAGCTCTTCTTGAAGTACAGAAATACTCATGCTCGTCCTCCTTATAAGTCATATACTTTATTATATCAAAACGTCAAACAGCTTGCAGGAACTATGCTATAATCTCACTGAATTAGTCCTGATTAGCTGAATTTCGAGAGGAGAGATCTGATGAGGTTTTCACGGCTTTATGCTCCAACATTAAGAGATGCTCCGGCCGATGCCGACCTAGTAAGTATTAAACTTCTTGTCAGAGGTGGATTTGTCAGAAAAGTTGCTGCCGGTATCTATTCATTCCTTCCGCTTGGTCTCCGGGTTCTTAAGAAGATTGAAGAGATCGTTCGTCAAGAGATGAACGCAATCGGTTCTCAAGAGATTCTGATGCCAATCATACAGCCGGCAGAATTATGGCACGAGACGGGCAGATGGGACGACTATGGCCCCGAAATGATGAGAATGCAGGACAGGCACGAGAGGTTCTTCACGCTAGGGCCAACTCACGAAGAAATCATCACTCATTTGCTTAGAAATGAACTCAAGTCGTACAAGCAGCTCCCTGTTTCACTCTATCAAATCGCGATGAAGTATAGAGATGAAATTCGCCCTAGATTCGGCCTCATGAGATCAAGAGAGTTCCTGATGAAGGATGCCTACAGTTTTCACGATTCATGGACTTCTCTTGACGAAACATATAGACAGTTTTATGGAGCGTATAGCAGGATCTTGGAGAGAATAGGACTCGAATTTCTGGTTGTTGAAGCCGATTCAGGCGCAATTGGAGGTAACGAGTCTCACGAGTTCAACGTTCTCGCGGACTACGGAGAATCGACACTGCTATATTGCGACTGCGGTTATGCGGCCTCCGACGAAAAGGCCGAATACCTTTTCAAAGAGGAATCTCAGGAGAGACCGATCTCAGAGCTGCAGCTGGTACCAACTCCAAACTCGAGAACCGTCGATGAAGTGGCGGAGTGTCTTAGTGTAACTCCAAAGGAAATCGTCAAATCCCTTATATATAAAGGTAGAAAGGGCTATTATATGGCTTTGATTCGCGGAAACGAAGAGTTCAACGAGTCGAAACTTAGGGCTACTCTTGAGGATCAAACGCTAGTAATGGCAACGCCACAGGAAGTGATGGACCTGCTGGGTGTACCGATAGGATTTGTAGGCCCAATAGGGCTCAACAAGAACATTACAATAATCGCGGACAAAACGATTAAAGGACTGAAGAATGCCGTTTGTGGGGCTCTGAAGGAAGGGTACCATTACCATGGAGTTCTTCCCGGCCGTGATTTCGAGATAGACTCCTGGCATGATTTGAAAATGGTGACAGAGGGAGATCCGTGTCCTAAGTGCGGAATCCCTATGAAGTCCGTGAAAGGCATAGAGGTGGGACACATCTTCAAGCTTGGAACCAAGTATTCGGAGAAAATGAACGGATATGTTACCGATGATCAGGGTAATAGTATTAATTATATTATGGGCTGTTATGGGTGGGGAGTCTCGCGAACAATAAGTGCTGTAGTTGAACAGTTGCACGATGAAAACGGAATAATCTGGCCTCTGTCTGTCACTCCATTTGAAATCATAATAACTGCCGTAAATGCTAAGGATCCTGATGTCTTGAAGAAATCTGAGGAAATATATGGGCTTCTAATTAAGGAGGGCTACGATGTTCTCCTTGACGACAGAGATATCTCTCCCGGAATGAAGTTCAAGGATGCCGATCTTATTGGGATTCCCATCAGAGTGACTCTGGGAAAGAAACTTCAACAGGGCATTGTTGAGGTCAAAGCCAGAACTGAAAAGAAACCGCTAGAAGTCAGTATCCAAGAAGGATTCAACCTTCTTCTCGAGGAAATAAGGAAAGAGTTGTCAGTGTATAAACCAGTTAGCATATTGGAGAACGAATGATGGGTATCTTTTCTGAATTAAAGGATAGCCTAAAGAAAACAAGAGAAAGTTTCTTCAAGAGAGTGAAGAAGCTCCTCTCTCTCGAAACGCTTGATGCAGATGCTATTGAAGAAATAGAGGAGCTTCTTATACTATCAGATATGGGTTCTGAAACTGTCGAAGAGGTAATTGAAGCTCTGAGAGAGAGAACCGAGAAAGGTAGAGAGCCCGTAGAGGTACTGAAGGAAGTGCTGATAGAAATTCTTGACATACCATTTGAAGTTCCACAGGCAAAACCGCACGTGGTCTCTGTGGTAGGTGTAAACGGCACAGGAAAGACCACGACAATAGGAAAGCTTTCGAAGCTTTACTCCGGAAAAGGAAACAAAGTTGTACTCGCAGCTTGTGATACGTTCAGAGCTGCTGCGGTTGAACAGCTGAGAATCTGGAGTGAGAGGGCGAATGTTGATTTCATCAGCCAGGGTCAAGGAGCAGACTCAGCTGCGGTTGCTTTCGACGCGATAAATCATGCGGTGAGCAAAGGGAAAGATATCGTCATAATCGACACTGCGGGGAGATTGCATACTCGAAGCAATCTAATGGAAGAACTGAAGAAAGTGCATAGAGTGATCGGAAAGGCATCACCCGGAGCTCCGAGTGAAGTTTTGCTTGTTCTGGATGCCACAACTGGACAAAATGGCCTGGTGCAAGCAAAGAAGTTCAAAGAGGCAGTCGACGTTACCGGAATTGTGCTAACTAAACTCGATGGCACTGCAAAGGGAGGAATAATCTTTGCAATCGTCAAGGAACTCGGAATACCGGTGAGGTACATAGGCGTCGGAGAGAAGGAAGACGACTTGAAGCCTTTCGACAGCAGGGAATTCGTGAACGCCCTTCTATCTTCCGGAGAAGAGGGTTCAGAGGAGGTATAAGCATGGGTTTTACGCTGAAGAGCAGTTATGCACTGAGAGCGCTTTATAAGATGGCGAAGTCGGCCCGCGAAGGAAAGGAAAAGCTCTCGCTTGTGGAGATCGTTCAGGGTAATGAGATCCCAAGAGACTTCTTGGAGAAGATCTTCGGAGAGTTGAGACAGGCTGGAATAATAAAGGCAGTGAGAGGCAGATACGGAGGATACTGTTTGGCAAGACCGGCCAATGAGATTCTTCTGAGAGACGTGATACTCAAACTCGACCGACCAATGAACTCGTATGCCTGTCTTCAGCAGAACGGCAAGTGTCTTGAAGATCCCGACTGCACCGTAAAGTATGTATGGTTTAAATTATATAACGCAATGATGAGGGAATTGGGTTCCATGACGCTTGAAAATCTTCTTATTTACGGCGACAAGATTAGCGAGACTCCCCCGGGATCCTATAAAATATTTGAGAACCCTGAGTAGCAGACTATGAAAGGAGGGGCGCCTGTCTCCAAATGATCGGAGTGACTTGGCGCTATTTGAAGATGAAAGCCGTCTATCCAGGTTCTTTCGATCCAATAACATATGGACACATAGATTTAGTCGAAAGGTGTAGCGAAATCTTCGACGAAGTTGTTGTACTGGTTATGGAAAACGTTAACAAGAGACACTTCTTCAATCATGAAGAAAGAATTGGCATGGTTAGAAGGGGAGTGTCTCATCTAAGAAATGTTACAATAACAACTCACAGCGGTCTACTCGTTGATTTTGCCAGAGAAAATGATGTTAAGGTAGTCATTCGTGGTCTTAGGGCTGTGTCTGACTTTGAGTTAGAACTTCAGATGGCCCACGCGAACAAAGCAATGCTTCCTGAACTTGAAACCCTCTTTCTCATGACTGAGACCACAAACTCCTTCATATCTTCGTCCATGGTGAGGGAGATTGCGGCGTTCGGGGGAGATATTTCAAAATGGGTTCCGCCCTGCGTACGAGAAGAGTTCAGAAAGAAACTCGGAAGATGACTTAACATCGCGGAAATTAATGTCGGCTCAACTGAGTTATAATTTTCCTTGGAGTTTTAGTGGAGGAGGACTTAAAAGATGGCAAATATTACCAGTGATATGGTAAAAAAGCTCCGTGATGCCACTCAAGCAGGCATGATGGATTGCAAGAGAGCATTAGTCGAAACAGATGGTGATTTCGACCAGGCAAAGGACTATCTGAGAAAGAAGGGTATACTCAAGGCAGATAAGGTTTCGGGAAGAGAGACGGCCGAGGGACTCGTTTACTCTTATATTCATCACAATGGCAAGCTCGGCGTGCTACTTGAGCTAAACTGCGTAACGGACTTTGTGGCAAGAATGGAAGAATTCAAAGAACTCGCGCATAAGATCTCTCTTCAGCTTGCAGCAATGGGAGCCAGATTCATCTCCCGAGAACACGTGCCTCAAGAAGTAATTGATAAAGAAAAGGAAATATATGCAGAGCAGATGAAAGAAAGCGGAAAGCCCGCCAATATTGTTGAAAGAATTGTTGAGAGCAAGCTCGAGAGTTTCTACAAAGACAACTGTCTTCTCGAACAGGAGTACGTATTTGAAAGCGGGAAAACGATAAATGATCTTCTTATTGAGCTTATTGCGAAGACCGGAGAGAACATCAAGCTCAGCAGATTCGTCCGCTGGCAAGTCGGAGAGTCAGAAAATTGAGTTAGGAAGGTGAGCCCGGTGCTCACCTTTTTTATTGGAGGTGCTTATGTATAGGAGAGTACTCTTGAAACTCAGCGGCGAGGTCTTGAGCGGAGAAGGTGGTAGAGGCTTTGCTTCAGAGATGGCAAAGTACTTGATTGAAGAGCTAAAACCCGTTATAGAAAAGGGTGTTCAGCTAGCGATAGTAATCGGCGCGGGTAACATTGTCCGTGGCCGGGACCTGTCGGAGATGAGGAGTTCCAGAGCCGATGAGCTAGGTATTCTTGGCACGATAATGAATTCTCTTTATTTGAAAGAATTACTATGTATGAATGGACTTGAAGCAATTGCGGTATCCTCAGCAGCTGGACTTCCGTCTCTCGTTGAACACAGATACGATATTATCGAAGGTGCTCTGAATAATGGAAAGGTTGTCGTTTTTGGCGGAGGAACATATCTGCCTTTCTTCACAACCGATACGGCGGCGGCCATCAGGGCAGTGGAGATTGCTGCGGATGTTCTTATAAAGGGCACGAAGGTTGACGGGGTTTACAGCAAAGACCCGAAATTGAACGGAGATGCTAAGAAGATCGATAGAACAACTTTTTCCGAAGCAATACGCGATCGGCTCAACGTGATGGATATGGAGGCCTTTTCTATTTGCCAGAGGTATGGCCTGCCGGTAAGAGTTATCGATTTCTTTATCAAGGGAAATCTGTTCGATGCTATAATAGGCGGGAAAACAGGTACGGTGGTTTTACCTGACTAGTGGAGGTGGAAGAATGTACGCTCAAATTGTAGATCTAATAGCGAGAGAGGTTCTGGACTCACGGGGAACACCTACGGTTGAAGCCGAAGTTTGGTTGGATGACGGCGGTCATGGAAGAGCAATCGTCCCTTCGGGAGCGTCGACAGGCAAGTTTGAGGCCCTAGAGCTCAGAGATGGGGATAAGAAAAGATTCCTCGGGAAGGGAACCCTCAAGGCAGTTGAGAATATTAACGAAGTGATAGCTCCAGAGATTGTCGGTATGAACGCACTTGACCAAATCACCGTGGATACTGCTCTTCTTGAGCTTGACGGGACAGAAAACAAGGACAAGCTGGGGGCCAATGCGATACTTGCAGTGTCAATGGCCGTTGCCAGAGCCGCTGCCGACAGCATAGATACTCCTCTTTATAAGTATCTTGGCGGCGTCAATGCCAAAGCACTTCCTATTCCTTTCATGAATATTGTGAATGGCGGCAAACACGCCGACAACAACCTTGATATTCAGGAGTTCATGATAGTTCCTGCAGGATTCAGTCATTTCAAGGATGCCCTCAGAGCTGGCGTCGAGGTCTTCCACAATCTCAAGAAGATACTCAAGGATAACGGTCACGTGACGGCTGTGGGCGATGAAGGTGGCTTTGCGCCTAGTTTTGAGAACAACGAAGCTGCGCTGAAATACATAATCAACGCAATTGACGCGGCCGGCTACAAAGCGGGCGAAGAGATAATGATAGCTCTCGACTGCGCAGCAAATGAATTTTACAGTGAAGAAAGAGGTCTATACAGTGTCGATGGAAATGAACTGACACCTGATCAGCTCATTGAATACTATTCAAATCTTACGAAGAGATATCCAATAATCTCGATTGAAGATCCCTTTGCCGAAGAGGACTGGGAAAACTTCGCAAAGTTCACGAGAGAAATTGGAGACACTATTCAGATTGTTGGAGACGACCTTTTCGTGACAAACATCAAGCGACTGGAGCGAGGAGTGAAAGAAAAATCCTCCAATTCGATCCTCATTAAGTTGAATCAGATCGGATCCGTTACTGAGACTCTAAACACAATAGAGTATGCGCAAAAGCACGGGATGACTTGCGTGATCTCTCATCGCTCAGGCGAGACCGAAGACACTTTCATCTCTCATCTCGCCGTCGCAGCTAATACAGGTATGATAAAGACCGGCTCTGCTTCAAGAACGGATAGGATAGCAAAGTACAACGAACTTCTGAGGATCGAAGAAGAACTTGGTGAGCAGGCCGAGTATAGAGGAAAGAGCTCCTTTTATAATCTTTGACCAATATATATGGTGACGCGGAACCGTAACGGTTCCGCGTTTTCATTGGAGGCAGAAAGATGTTGCTAGACATAATTGGGCCGGCAATTGTCGGTCCGTCGAGTTCTCATACGGCAGGTATGGCTAGGCTAGGCAGAGCCTTCAGATCCCTCTTTGCTAGAACACCTACGGAGGTTGGGTTTGTCCTCAATTCTCCCCTGTATGCAACCTTCAGGGGACACGGAACCGATAGAGCCCTCATAGGCGGCATAATGGGAATAAAGGAGTCCGACCCGCAGCTAAGAGATTCCTTCCGGATTGCCAAAGAAAAGGGAATTTACTTCACATTTGAGGAAGAAGATATGGGCGATCTTCATCCAAACACAGTTAGGATAAACGGAAGTACTGGAGAGCTATTTCTTAGCATGACCGGCGCTTCGATTGGCGGTGGTTCGATAAGGATCACTTCGATAAATGATTTTGATACTGACGTCTCTGGTAAGTACCCTTCCTTCGTAATCTTGAACTCTGACGTCCCTGGGGCACTGTCCCAGATAGTAGGTGAGATCTCTTCAAGCGATATGAACATCAGCAATCTCTTCCTCTCAAGGGTTGACCCTTTCAGAAGAGAGGCCCTTTGCGTCGTTGAACTCGATAATGAACCAGACGAAAGCTTGCTAAGTGCAATCAAGAGGCTGCACGTAGTAAAGAAAGTATCCTATCTCGAAAGGCTAGATTCGTCAATATGATAATGAAGTTCGAAGATCTTGTGAAGGCCGCAAAAGATTCGAGGACTCCGCTACATAAAGTGGTTTCCGATTGGTATATGATGAATACGGGGAACGATCCGAAAGCTGCTGAAGAGACTGCGAAAGAGTTAGTAAGAGAAATGCTGGGTTCCTATCATAGCAGACTCGACAGGCCTGAGAAGTCTCTTACCGGCTGGGTTGGAGATAACGATGCGAAGGCAAGGAACCATACCCCTGAGTTTCTAAGCCCGCTAGTCTTTTCGGGAGTCGGAATTGCACTCTCCATGTCGGAGCATAACGCCAGTATGGGAAAAATAGTGGCCTGCCCAACCGCGGGAGCATGCGGAGTCGTTCCGGGAGCGCTGCTCTCACTTCATATGAATCTGGGTATTGATCTTGACACCCTTGGGAATGCTTTGCTCGTTTCCGGAGCAGTTGGAGAAAGGATCAAGAGAAGGGCTTCCATTTCCGGAGCAATGTCCGGTTGTCAGGCAGAAGTGGGAACTGCCACTGCGATGGCTTCTGTAGCGATAATCTATGCAACACACCCCGAGGAATACGATGCACTGGAAAACGCCCCCGCTCTCGCTCTGAAGTCATTGCTAGGACTAGTCTGCGATCCTGTTGGTGGCTTCGTAGAGATTCCCTGCGTTAAAAGAAATGCTTTTGGTGTATCGATAGCTTTCACCGCGGCGGAGCTTGCATTAGCCGGAATAAAGTCTGCCATCCCCTTTGAAGAAGTTGCAGACTCTCTTGGAAGAGTAGGAAGAAGATTGCCTGAAGAGCTTAAAGAGACTGCCAGAGGAGGAATTGCAATTACTCCGACGGCAAAGAAGATGGTAGCGGATTTCCTGGGCGGAGCGTAATGCATCATAATTAAATCTACTCAAGAGAGAGTTAATGCATCAAAATAGAATCTATTCAAAATCGGAGAGTTGACAATAATGCCTGATAGGTTTAGAATTGCCTTGCCCTATTCTCGGTTTGAGGCGCAGCCCATTCCTGGATATGAGGATTATATTAGGAGGCAGATACATGGAAGTCAACAGACAAGAATTGGTAAAGGAATTCCAGATCCACGAAAACGACTCCGGTTCAACCGAAGTACAGATTGCAATATTGACTGCAAGAATCAGGCATCTTACCGAGCATCTTAAGAAGCATCCAAAGGATTTTCATACCAGAAGAGGACTTCTAAAGCTTGTCGGAAGACGAAGAAAGATGTTGAGATACATAAAGACCAAGAAGCCTGAAGTATATCTCGAACTAATAAGCAAACTCGGGCTGAGAGGTTGATAGAGTAGAAATCGCTGGGAGCGGGATACCGCTCCTTTTTTGCGTGGATTTCACACAGCTGATATAATTGGTTATTTGATGAATTGAAAAAAGAGGTGTTATTGTGAGTTACAAGAGATGGGAAAGGGAATTCTTCGGCCAGAAACTCGTTATAGAAAACGGGAAGATGGCTAAGCAGGCGGACGGTGCCGTTGTTCTAAGATATGCCGATTCAGTCTTGCTTACTACAGTAAATGGAAATGAGAAGGCAATGCCCGGAACTGACTTTCTACCGCTAACTGTTGAATATCAGGAGAAGTTCTATGCCGCCGGAAAGATTCCGGGGGGGTTTCTAAAAAGAGAGAGTAGACCTAGTGACAACGCGGTTCTCTCTGCGCGAATAATTGACAGACCTATCCGACCTCTCTTTCCTGATGGAATGAGAAACGAGATCCAGGTTATCATAACCGTTCTCTCGGCCGATCCGGATAATCCTCCCGACATTTGGGGAATAACGGCCTCTTCACTGGCACTGAATATTTCGCCTATTCCCTTCGAAGGAATCGTTGCGGGAGTTCAGGTAGGCTACATTGATGGAAAATACGTAATCTTCCCCTCCGCAGAAGAGCTTGACAGATCAGAACTCGATATAGTAGTTGCGGGAACCGAGAACGCAGTCGCGATGGTTGAAGGAGAGGCAAAAGAAGTCTCCGAAGAAGTTATGGTTGGAGCTTTGGAAGCTGCTCATGAAGCGATTAAGTCTCTTGTGGCCTTTCAGAAGGAAATCATAAGCGAGTTCGAGATAGAAAAATGGGAAGCAGAAATCCCCGTCGCTCCTGAGGGCTTCCTCGAACCATTCAATGCAATGGTGGACAGAGAGAAGCTTGCCGAGATCATGCTAACCTCCGGCAAGAAAAACAAGGATAGAGCTCTGAAGACATACAGAGACGAGCTAATTGATCTCTTCATTGAAAAGGCAAAGGAGACGTGGTCTGAAGAAGAGATCGACGAGAATATTGGTTTTGTCAAAAATCTCTTTCACGACATAGAAAAAGAAGTTATGAGAAAGAGAGTTATAGAAGACGATGTCAGGATGGACGGCAGAAAACACAACGAAATCCGTCCAATCACCATTGAACTCGATCTTCTTCCAAGGGCTCATGGTTCCGCTCTTTTTACTAGAGGCGAAACTCAGAGTCTTGGTATTGTCACTCTCGGAGCCACGATGGATGAACAGATCGTCGATACTATGTTTGAAGAGGGTTCTAAGTCGTTTATGCTTCACTACAATTTTCCTCCCTTCAGCACAGGAGAAGTCAAGAGGCTTCGCAGCCCCGGCCGGAGAGAAATAGGACATGGTCATCTGGCGGAGAGATCCCTCAAGAACATCGTTCCCAAAGGTGAATCTTTCCCCTACACAATTAGGGTTGTCTCTGAAGTTCTTGAATCGAATGGCTCCTCTTCGATGGCCACGGTATGTTCTGGATCACTGGCACTGATGGCTGCAGGAGTTCCAATGGAAAAGCATGTTGCGGGAGTGGCAATGGGTATGATTCAGGAACCGGAGAAAACCGTCGTTCTCACCGATATTCTTGGAAATGAAGATCACATGGGCGACATGGATTTCAAGGTGACAGGCACACGCGACGGAATCACAGCCTTCCAGATGGACGTCAAGGTCTCGGGAGTTTCCAGCGAAATAATGACAAAGGCACTAGACCAGGCGAAACTTGCGAGGTTGAAGATTCTTGACCTTATGAATGAAGCTATCTCAGAACCGAGGAAATTCGTCTCTGACTATGCTCCAATTATCAGAACAATCAACCTACCATACGAGAAGATCGGAGAAATAATCGGACCTGGAGGAAAGGTAATAAAGAAACTCTCTAGCGAGTATGACTCGACTATCTTCATAGATGACGAAAAGTCCCAGGCGAAAATCGTTGGAAGCAATAGAGAGAAGCTTGACCAGCTTGAGAAGGTTATTGACGCGATAATATCTGAAGTCAAACCCGGACAACTCTTTGAAGGAAAGATCACTAGAGCAGAAGCCTACGGATTCTTTGTAGAGCTCGCACCAGGAAAGACCGGTCTTCTTCATATTTCGAAGATGGGCGCTAACGGAAAGGACTTCTTGAAAGAGCACAAAGTTGGTGACACTATTCCGGTTGAGATTGCAGGGACTGATCAAATGGGCAAGATAAGTCTGAAACTCGAAGGTGTAGAGGTTACCGAAGATAAGCGGAGAGACAACAGAAGACCTAGTCCCAGAAACGACAGAAATCGAGGAGATCGAAACAGAAAGTAGGAAGTTGATGAATAATCACTATATTGAACTGCCAAATGGTGCAGTTATTATTGGAGAGCGAAAGGAAGAGACGAGAACCGTCTCAATGGCTTTCGCAATGAAGGTAGGCTCCGCTGATGAAGATGATGCCATCAGCGGAGTTTCCCATTTCATAGAACATGCTCTATTCAAGGGAACTCTCAAAAGAAACGCATTCGAAATCAAGGAACCGATAGAGAGAATAGGTGGTAGTCTCAACGCATACACCGGGAGAGTCTCTACAGTATATTACGCAAAGGTCCCAGATACATATTCTCTAGAAGCTATGGAGATCCTCTTTGATCTGATCACCTCGCCCCGTTTCGATGAACCGTCCCTGGATCTCGAAAGAGGCGTAATTCTCGAGGAGATAGCCTCTGCCGAGGACGACCCATACGACAGAATATACGACATGACTATTGAGAAAGTATGGGATAGGGATTTTGGTAGGCCGATCCTTGGTTATCAAGAAACGATAGAAGGGCTGGAAAGGAGTAAAGTCTCCGACTTCTACGGCCAAAACTATGTGGCTAACAACGCGATCTTTGCAGTCTCAGGCAATTACGGCGATGAGTTGCTGAGAAATGTGGAAGATAAACTTCTCTCAATGAAGAGCAACGGTCATACATCTGCAGCGAAATCTCCGGTGATTGCTGACGAACCTCTCTGGATTGTCGAAAGAAGGAAGGACCTTCAGCAGGTTCACATTTTGCTGACAAGAGATGCCCCAGGCAGGAAAAACAAAGCGGATTTTGATGCGTTCAAGATTTTCAACACCCTCTTTGGTAGTGGTATGAGTTCCATACTCTTTCACAACATTAGAGAAGAACTGGGAATGGTGTACAATATTAGTTCGGAGTTCGTTTCTTACGCTGATTCTGGAGCCATTATGATAAATGCCACCACAAGTCCGAAGAACCTCGATAATCTTGTAAGCTCATTGAAAAAGGAAATGGATAGGCTGATCGTCCATGGAGCAACGGAAGCTCAGTTTAACTACGGAAAAGAAAGGGCGAGGGGCAAACTGCTGATGTCCACGGAAGGAACGCTCCTGACTCTCAGCAGATTCCTGGATGATGTAGTGATTTGCGGGAAGCCCGATTCTCTAGAAGATTTGATTGCACGGATAGACCGTCTCACGATTGATGATGTGAATGCTTCGATCAAGAAGTATATTGCCGGCAAATGGAATGTCTCCCTCCTTCTCCCTGAAAAGAAGCAGCAGTCAACATTCCTTTCAGAAGAGAGCTTTGAGATTTGAGCCAATCCGCATGAATTCACTATAAGAAGGAGTTAGAGGAAACGAACCTGTAACTTGACAGCGGGTAGGGGTACTGGTAATATAGGAATTGCTGACGCGAAGTTAGCGTTAGCGGGAAGAGCGAGCGAAGGAAGAAGGGTCATTGAAAAATGGATAGCAATCCAGCGAGTTTCGAAAAAGATGAGTCATGGATGGAGGGTTTGA